>JAUVJV010000239.1 GCA_030592245.1 Candidatus Eiseniibacteriota bacterium | reverse complement strand
GGCGCCTGGGCCCGGGGGGTCCTTGGGGGGGATAGCGACTTGGACGGGGCATTTTTGGGGGTTTTGGCCGTTGCGGTGAATATTCTTGGTGGGGCCTCGGGGGAGGCCACGCGCCTCAGGGATGAAGTGGTGAGATTAAGGGATGAGAGGAAGGCCCCGTTCCTCGATGCGGCCCTCGAGAGCCTCAAGGCCCTGGCGGCCCACGCTGTACCCAGAGGCATCTCCATCGGAATCGAGAACCGGTATTATTACCACCAGATTCCCCTGCCCACGGAGATCGCCTGGCTGATCGAGGAAGTGGACTCGCCCGGTGTCGGCTACTGGCACGACGTGGGACACGCCCACGTGATGGAGGTCCTGGGTTTTCTTTCCCACCGGGAATCCCTGGAAGCTCTCAGGGATAAGCTGATTGGAATTCACCTGCATGACTCGGTCTTCATAAGAGACCACCGGCCTCCGGGAACCGGCGAGATCGACTTCCCGGCGGTCTTGGATAAGGTCTCACCGGATGCGATCAAGATCGTGGAGCTGGCGCCCTCCACTCCGGAAGAGGGGATAAGGGAGTCAATGACCTGCCTCCGGGCTCTGGGGCTCTTGGAGGGCCGGTGAGGAGACCCGACTTCAGGGTCGAGGGATGGTCCCGTAGAGGGCGAGGCGTATGCGTCCAGTTTTGGTTTGAAATAGCCGGGACTCTGTGATATCTATATTATGTGGACGAGGTGATGAACTATGTCAGGACATTCCAAGTGGAGTACCATCAAACGCAAGAAGGGCAAGGCCGATCAGGAGAGAGGCCGGCTGTTTACGAAGCTGATCAGGGAGCTTGTTGTCTCCGCTCGAGAAGGCGGCGGCGACCCGGTTTCGAACCCGCGCCTGAGAACGGCCGTCGATAATGCCAGGGGCAGCAACATGCCTGCGGCCAACATCGATAAGGCGATCAAGCGGGGGACAGGGGAGCTTCCCGGGGTAACCTATGAAGCCGTGACCTATGAAGGCTATGGACCGCAGGGTGTGGCCATCATGGTCGAGGTGCTAACCGACAACAAGAACAGGACGACCGCGGAGATAAGACACATTCTTGCCAAGCACGGCGGGAACCTGGGCGAGGTGGGCTGCGTATCCTGGATGTTCCACCAGAAGGGATCGGTCATTGTCGAGAAGGGTAAGACCACGGAGGATGACCTCATGGTCGCGGCACTCGATGCGGGGGCGGAGGATGTGAGGGACGAGGGTGATTTCTTCGAGGTCGTTACCGGGCCCAGTGGCCTGGAGCAGGTCAAGGAGGCTCTGGGGAAGATCGGCGTGGAGTTTACCAGCGCCGGGCTTACCAGAGAACCTCAGACCACAATCAAGCTCGAGGGCAAGCACGCCGAGCATATCCTGAGAGTGATGGATACCCTGGAAGACAATGATGATGTTCAGAAGGTCTATTCCAATTTCGATGTGCCCGACGATGTCATTGACAAGATCGGCAAAGAGTAACTGATGATCATTCTTGGGATTGATCCAGGCGCTGCGAGGACGGGCTACGCGGTCGTTGAGGCCGTTGGGGACACGGTCCTTGTGCGGGAGACGGGCACGCTTGCGACGTCGGCGAAAACTCCTTTTTACCTGAGGCTCAAGTCCATTTATCAGAGACTCTCCAACGTGGTCGCCAAGCATGTGCCTGATGAGATCGCCGTAGAGGATGTATTTGTTAAACGAAACGTGCGGGTTGCCCTGAAGCTGGGGCATGTGCGGGGAGTGGTCCTCCTGGTTGCCGCGGTGCATGATGTTCCGGTGGGGGAGTATTCACCGGGTGAGATCAAGCAGGCCGTGGTGGGCACCGGGAACGCTTCCAAGGAGCAGGTGAAGTTCATGGTGACCGCGCTCTTCAGGCTCACAGAAACCCCGCCCGAAGATGAGGCCGACGCGCTCGCAGTGGCGCTCTGTCACATTCACAGGCAAAAACTGAACGAGGACACACCTCTTGATATCTTACATAAAAGGTACTCTTGTTGAGAAGACTCCTGCCCGGATAGCCATCGAGGCATGCGGCCTGGGATACGAGATCCTGATCCCCCTTTCGAGCTACGACTCCCTGGGGGAGGTTGGCAGCGAGGTGATGGTCCGTACTCACTTCCACGTGAGAGAGGACAGCCACCAGCTCTTCGGCTTCGTGACCTTGCAGGAGTTGCGCCTCTTCGAGATGCTGATCTCGGTATCAGGGATCGGGCCGAGGTCGGCGCTTACGATTCTCTCGGGGACCAGCGTGGATGATTTCTGCGACGCGATCGTCCGGGAGGAGGTAGCTTCTCTGACGGCGATATCGGGAGTGGGCAAGAAGAAGGCCCAGAGGCTGATAGTGGAGCTCAAGAGCAGGATCTCGGAGGAAGACGTGAGACTCGGTAGCGGAGGCTCCGCGACCTCCCCGAGAGACAATGTGTCCGAGGCGATTCAAGCCCTGATCGCACTTGGTTTCAAGCGGCCCGCCGCCAGGAAGGCGGTGGAGCAAAGCGTCAATGGGGCCCAGGGTGGCCTGAGCGTGGAGGAGTTGATCAGAGGTGCCCTCAGACACACCTAGAAAACCAGGCAAGGCCGACCTGGCCGGCTCGGCGGTCCACAGGATAACCAGTCCGGAACCCGTGGATGATGAGAAGGATTTCGATCGAAGCCTGAGGCCCAGGTCATTCGATGAGTTCATTGGCCATGAGAAGTTGAAGGACAACCTCAGGGTCTTCATCGAAGCAGCCAGGATGCGCTCCGAACCGCTCGACCATGTGTTGTTCTACGGTCCGCCGGGGTTGGGCAAGACCACCCTGGCATCCATAATAGCCAATGAGATGGGCGCCCGCATGACGGCCACGTCGGGTCCCGTGATAGAGCGGCCCGGAGACCTCGCAGGTGTGCTCACCAACCAGAAGGACGGCAGCGTTCTCTTCATCGACGAGATTCATCGGCTTAACCATGTCGTGGAGGAATACCTGTACCCGGCCATGGAGGATTTCAATCTCGACATCATGATAGACAAAGGGCCCAGCGCGAGGTCCATAAAGCTCAACCTCAACAGGTTCACCCTTATAGGAGCCACGACCAGGGCGGGGATGATCACCGCCCCCATGCGGGCGCGCTTTGGTGTGGTGAACCGGGTGGGCTTCTACTCTGTCGAAGAGATCAACACCATTGTCAAGCGCTCCGCCGGCATCATGGCGGTGGAGATCGATGATGAGGGGGCGATGGAGATCGCACGCCGCTCGCGTTGCACGCCCCGGATTGCCAACAGGCTCTTAAGACGCATACGCGACTTCGCCCAGGTCAGGGGCGAGGGCAAGGTCACCGAGGAAATCGCCCGTGTGGGTCTTACCGCCCTGGAGGTGGACGAGCGGGGGCTGGATGATATGGATAAGCGAATCATCACCACGATAATCGACAAGTTCGGCGGGGGACCTGTCGGCATAAACACGCTTGCCACCGCGGTCGGCGAGGAAGGCGAGACCATCGAGGAGGTCTACGAGCCCTACCTGGTACAGGAGGGCTTCCTGGAGCGGACGTCGAGGGGAAGGGAAGTGACCGACCTGGCAAGGCAGCATTTCGGCAGGCAGAAGCCTACCGATCAGAATCGTCTGCTTTAGAACCCCAGCATGGAAACCCCAGCAGGGATACCGCAGCAATGAGCCCGGCATGAAAACAGATGACTACGCATATGAGCTTCCCGGCGAATTGATCGCCCATATGCCCTCTCCCGAACGTGAGGGATCGCGCCTCATGGTGCTCAAGCGCTCTCAAGGCAGCATCGAGCATTCCGAGTTCAGGCGAATAGCCGCGTACCTCGAGCCGGGTGATCTTGTGGTGGTGAACGACACCAGGGTCATCAAGGCCAGGCTTGAAGGAAAGAAGAAGCGAACCGGCGGAGCAGTCGAGCTCCTGCTTCTTAAGCCCGTCTCATCCGGAAAATGGGAGTCGCTGGTCTCGCCCTCGAGGCGGGTGCAACCGGGTACCGAGATCGTGATCGGAGACAGGTTTCAGTGCAGAGTCCTGGAGCGGCTCGATGGGGCCAGGCGGGTAGTGGAGTTCTCAGACGATGTGGACACGGTGCTGGCCGAGGCCGGGAAGGTACCGCTTCCTCCCTACATAAAGCGGGAGCCGGAGGAGATCGATCTCGAGCGTTACCAGACCGTGTACGCAGAGAAGGAGGGTTCGGTGGCGGCGCCAACCGCGGGTCTCCACTTCTCAGAGACCCTGCTCGATGAACTGAGAGAGATGGGTATCGGCATTGCCAGACTTACCCTGCATGTCGGGATCGGCACCTTCCTGCCGGTGAAGACCGATGATCCGAGGGAGCATGAGATGGAGCCCGAGTATTTCGAGATCGACGCCGATTGTTGCCGGGCTCTTAATACGACGCGGAGCTTCGGCGGGCGGGTCCTCGCCGTGGGAACGACCTCGGTCAGGACCCTGGAGACCGTGGCCGAGCGGCTGGAGGGCCAGGAGTTTGCGCCCCGGAGCGGATGGACGCATAAGTTCATCCTGCCGCCATACGGTTTCAAGGCCGTCGATGCCCTGATAACCAATTTCCACCTTCCGCGTTCGACCCTGCTCATGCTTGTTTGCGCTTTTGCGGGCCGGGAGTTTATACTCGATGCTTATCG
>JAUVJV010000121.1 GCA_030592245.1 Candidatus Eiseniibacteriota bacterium | reverse complement strand
GTTCAGGGAGGATCTTGTTCTCAGGTGTTCTGGGGAGGAATGAACGAAGGTAATTCAAACTCCTCAGAAGAAGGAGGTTAAGAGATGAGGCTTTGTATCGTACTCGCGTTAGTGCTCGTCCTTGCTTCGTCTGCATTTGCCATGGAGAGAAAGGCATATCAGATGAAAGAGGATTTCGGCACTGAGCCCCTTTATGATGGGACTCTGAATTATTACTACTACATACCTTGCCCGACCTACTCATGGTTCTGGGCGTTCACCGGCTGGACTCCTGGTGAGATCATCGGGATGTGCTTCACTCTCAGTGATGAGGGTACGGGTGGTAGTGGTCTGCTGGATCCGGCCAACTGCCATACGCTCGAGCAGCTCAGGATTCTCGATTTCGCAGGTTACGGAACCGTCTATCCTGGCAAGTTCACGATCGAGTTTGATGTGTACTGTGCCGAATTTTGCTGTGATGTGGCCGCTCCGATTACCCATCTTTGGAACAGTGGTCCGTTCGAGACGGGATTCGCGTGGAACTACATCCCCGTAGATCCGTTTGTGTGCCTGACCCCGTGTTACAATGGAGACGTGTCCATCGTCGTCACGGCGACACACACCGGTACTGATGGCATCTACCCTGCATGGGGAATGGACAATATCAGCACGGCCGTAGCAGAGGGTTGTCCCCTGCATGACTATGGCTGTCTGCCGGCATTGTACCCCAGAGGACAGTGTGGTACTGTTGGTCCCATGGTCCATGGTGGTTACATCGGTACGTACGCGTTTGAGTACTGGCCGCCACTGATGTTCGTTGATGGTGCAGATACCACTCCGGACGCAAGCCAGTTTGGCGCTATCGAGATGGCGTGGAGGGTCTACATTGGTTGTTACGGCCCGACCGCGACTGAGCCCAGCAGCTGGGGCAACATCAAGTCGATGTATCGGTAGTAGTAGTAGTTAGATTCAAGAGAGAGGATGCCTTCGGGCATCCTCTTTTTTTTGTGCCCCGGGCTGGTTCAGCCTGCCGGGCTACCTTCAAGCTGCCTGTCTGCTCTGCTTGGCCACTCCCCAGGGTCACTTTCTCTCTTCCTGTTCCCAGTCACCTCGATTTTTTCCTTGCCAAGGTTGGTGAAAGTCACTAGTATCTACTACCAAGAACCTGGGGGAGGGTACTTATGAGGCGCAGTGTACTTCTGGCGCTTAGCATCGTTTGCGCAACCTGTTTCGCGTGTGCCCCCCGCTATACCACGCGTTCCCCTGAAGTATCGGATCAGCCGGCATCTTCTCCGCAGCTTAAGGCCATTATCGCTGAAGCCAACCGGAGCTACGAGCACGGAGTTGACCTCTTCACGAAGGAGCAGTACGACTCCTCCGGCGTCTACCTGGAGGAGGCCGTCGCCCTTCTCGGCCAGGACGTCGACTGGTCGCCCTATGACGAGGCCCTGAGCGAGAGGCGCCACCTCCTGTATAAGTGCAGGTATTTCCTCGAGCGCATTCCCGTCATTGCCGTGGAGCATCCGCCGGGGACGGATCTCGATGATATCAAGCCGCTCAAGCCGGTGCTCCCGTCCGTCGAGATCGTAAGCAATGCTCGGGTCGAGAAGTGGGTAGACTATTTCACCGGGAACGGCCGGGACTGTCTTAACCGGTGGGTCAAGAGATCGGGCAAGTACAGGGATGGTATGCTCAAGATCCTCAAGGAGGAAGGCATGCCGCTGGAGCTCATCAATCTGGCGATGATCGAGAGCGGTTTCTATGCGCAGGCCTATTCACATGCCAGCGCCGTCGGGTTCTGGCAGTTCATCGAAAGCACCGGCAAGATATACGGACTTCGTATCGACTGGTGGGTCGATGATAGGAAGGATCCTGAAGCTTCCACGCGGGCGGCCGCGCGCCACCTGAGAGATCTCTACGAATCGCTGGATTCATGGCCTCTGGCTTTCGCCGCTTACAATTGGGGACAGAGGCGGGTGGAGAGAGCCCTCAAGCGCGCCCACACGCGGGACTACTGGGAGCTCAAGATCAACAGGGAGACGGCGAATTACGTTCCCAAGTTCATGGCCGCCTGCATCATCATGGAGGATCCGGCCAGGTACGGGTTCAAGTTCGAATATGAGGAACCGCTGGTCTATGAGGACATCGATGTCGAGCCCAAGACCCACCTGGGGGCTGTTGCCAACTGCTGTGACGTGGATACATCCCACGTCCTTGAACTGAATCCCCACCTGATAAGAGGCTGCGCTCCGGACGGCAAGTCCTTCTACCCGGTCCGGATACCCGAAGGTATGGTGGCGGTGTGCAGGGCCGGGCTACTCGAGATGCCGCGTGAAGAGCGCATAGCAAGCACGTTTCTCACTCCGACGATCAGGCACAAGGTCAGGCATGGGGAAACCCTTTCGGGTATAGCGTCTCGCTACAGTGTGAGCGTCTCCGAGATAACAAGCGCGAACAGTATCCGCAACCGCCACCGGATTCGCATCGGGCAGGTTCTGACGATCCCGGGCGGCGACTTCCGCGGGCCAGCGGACCGGCCCGGGATACACGTGGTCCGCAGGAACGAGACCCTGAGCAGCATTGCCAAGCGCTACGGAGTCCGGGTCAGCGACATTGAGAGGTGGAACAGCCTGAGCTCTCGCGACCTTATCTATCCGGGACAGAAGCTCACTCTGGAAGCGGGGCAGGTCAGGGATGGCTCAGGCCTGGTGCACCGCGTCGGTCCCGGCGAGACCCTCGGTGGCATAGCCGGCAAGTATGAAGTCTCGCTGAAAGAGATCCTGGCGGCCAATGATCTGGGTTCCGATGTCCTGATCTATCCGGATCAGAAAATCAGGATACCCGGAGCAAGTCTCGCGCCGGCAGGCAACAGCCTGGCGGTTTACAGGGTGAAGAGCGGCGACACCATCAGCGGCATTGCCTCGAAGCATGATGTCTCGACGGGCGCGGTTCTGGCGGCCAATGATCTTAAGCAGAGCACGAGGATTTATCCCGGGCAGGAGATCCTCGTTCCGGCATCGGGAGGGACCGCATCGTGCGCCAGAGCTCTGGTCCATGAGGTCAAGAGCGGGGAGAGCATCTACTCGATAGCCAGGAAGTACTCCGTGTCCTGTGAGGAGGTAATGGGCCTGAACGGTCTGGGCGCCAATGCCGTCATACACCCCGGTCAGATGATCACGGTCAGCCAGGGGCCGCCTCCGGCGCCCTCTGCGAAGCACCACAAGGTGTCGAGTGGAGAGACCATATCGGTGATTGCCGAGCGCTACGGGGTCTCAACCCGGGAAGTCCTCAATCTTAACGGGCTGGCCTCACGTGACAGGATCTATCCGGGTCAGGCAATAAAGATCCCCGCTCTGTAAGAAGACCCCGGCAGGAGACTACCCCTCAGTCCAGACTCTCACCGCTCTCCACTTCAATGGGCTCAGTGATATCCCGCGAGGTCTGCACCAGGCAGTTTCTTCCTATGATCGATCCGGGAGGGAGGAAGGTGTCTTTTCCGATAACGGTTATTCCGCCATCCAGTATGGCCGGGTGCGCATGGTTGGGGGTGAAGTCGACGCCGAAACCAACCTTCGAGTTCTCGGCCACCACTGTGTTCCTGTCCAGGATGCCCAGGTTGACGCGGGACTGCGGTGCTATGGAGCAGGCGGCAAACACTATTGAGTTTCGAACCACGGCGCCTTTCCCCACAACCACCCCCGGGGAGATGATGGAACTCTCAACAGTGCCCTCTATCACGCAGCCGTCCGAGATCAGGGAATCCTCCACACGGCTTCCCTCGAGGACCCGCGCAGGCGGCAGGTCCTCAGACTTCGTCAGAATCGGCCACTCAGGGTCGTGGAGGTCCACCGGCGGCTCCTGTGAGAGCAGGGCCATGCTGGATTCGAAATAGGATGCGATGGTGCCCACATCCCGCCAGTAGCCCCCGAACTCGTACCCGTAGACCCTGCCCCTGCGAATGAGCTTGGGCACTATATCCTTGCCGAAGTCGTGGGCGGTGGCCGCGTCCTCCTCCTGCAGGGCCTCCGCAAGGACCTTGAAATCGAAAACGTATATCCCCATCGAAGCGAGGGTGCTTCTTGGAGAGGAGGCCTTCTCCTCAAACTGACTGATTCGCTTGTCATCGTCGAGCACGCATGTTCCGAACTTCACGGCCTCTTCCGGCGGCACCCTGGTCACCGCGACCGTGAGATCCGCGTTCTTCTGCTTGTGGAAGTCCAGGAGCAGCCTGTAATCCATCCGGTAGACATGATCTCCACCCAGTATCAGAACGGATTCGGGGTCTCTCTCCTCGATGAAATGGAGGTTCCTTCGGACCGCGTCCGCGCTGCCCTCATACCACCTGCGTTCCACGTTTCCAATATAAGGCTGGAGAATCACGACCTCGCCCCCGCGCCCGGTGAGGTCCCAGGGGTTTCCGAAGTCGAGGTGCTTCCAGAGCGAGCGGGGCTCGTACTGGCTCAAGACGAAGACCTGGCGGAGTCCGGAGTTCACGCAGTTGGACAGGGCAAAGTCGATTATCCTGTACGTCCCCGCGTAGGGAACGGCCGGCTTGGCCCTGTGCGCGGACAGAAGGAGCAGGCGCTTGCCTGAACCTCCTGCCAGGATTATGACGAGATCCTTAGCCATCGCTCCTCTCTTGCTATGGTTTCCCCGCAGACGATGTCCCGGCTCGGGATGAGATCAGAGGTGACATCGGGTCCGATCAAGCAGTTACGTCCTATCCTGGCGCCTCCCGGTATCATCGCACCCTTTCCCACGACGCTTATCCCCGACCGGACAGTCTCGGGAAAATCGGCATTGGGAGTGGTCGGGTTTCCGTAGCCTATGACGGCGCCCTGGCCGACCCTGACCTTCTTGTCCAGGATGCATCCATCCAGGCTGGCTGCCTTCTCGATGATCGCGTCTGAAAAAACAATGGAGTTGGTCACGGTTGCACCCGGCTCAACCCTGACCCCGGGGAAGAGTATCGAGTGCGAGACCCTCCCCTCAACGAGACTGCCGCTTCCGATAAGGGAGTTCTCAATGCCGGCGGTCCTTGTGATACGGCTCGGAGACTGGTTCTCCGTCTTGGTCATGATCGGCCAGGTGTTGCCGCCGGTCTCGAGGGCCGGCTCCTGCCCGAGCAGGTGCATTGAGGAGTCATAGTACTGCTCCAGCCATCCGATGTCGGCCCAGTAGCCGTCATGAATGAAAGCCCTTACCTGTGAATCCTCTATCAGGGGCAGGAGGATACCGAAAACGAGATCATGGGTGTCGGCTTCGAGCGAGGCCAGCCGGTCGAGCAGGAGATCCCTGTTGAACACATAAATCCCGAGTGAAAGGAACCTGAACTGCTCTCCTTCAGGCTTTTCCACGAAAGACCTGACCACCTGGTCATCATCGATTTCCAGGCCCCCGTATCTTTCAAGCGTACCTTCCGGTTGCCGTCTGACCGCCATGGTTACCGTCTGACCGCCGCGGTTGTGGCAGTCTATAAGCTGGCGGTAGTCCATCTTGTAGACCTGATCACCCGAGAGGACGAGCACCTGATCGCAGGAGGAGTCGCGGATTACCTCGATGTGCTGCCTGAGAGCATCCGCCGTTCCTCTGAACCAGTTGGATTCGGTGCGGCCCGCAAAAGGCTGGAGGATCGCGAGGCCGCCGCGCTTGCGGCTGAGGTCCCAGGCCCGCCCGTTTCCGATATGGGCGATGAGGGAGGCAGGATTGTACTGGGCGAGGACGCCGACATCCCTGAGTCCCGAGTTGGAGCAGTTGGAAAGGCAGAAGTCTATCACGCGGTACTTTCCGCCATAGGGCAGTGCTGCCTTTGATCTGTAGGCGGTCAGGACCGGAAGATCGCTGCTTGCGCCTCCGGCGAGGATCACGACCAGGGTTCTGTCCATCTTATGGAGTTCTCCGGTTATTCCCTTGCTGCCCGCAGATTATCCCTGGCGATCTCGTTTTCCGGATCGATCGCGAGGGCGTGTTCCCACATCTCGATGGCCTTCTCGACGCTGTCCATGGCCGCGTATGCGGTACCCATATTGAGCGCGATGTCGGCATTAGTCGGGTCAAACTTGAGGAGCTCCTTGAAATGCATCAGTGCATCCGTGGGCCTGTCGGCCCTGTACAGGCAGACACCCAGCTTGAATCGCAGGGGTATGTTCCCGGGGTCCACGGTCAGGATCCTGCCCAGGACATCACATGCTCTGAGGTACTGGCCCGTCTTGGAATAGGTGTCGGCAAGCCTACTTGCGGCAGGCACGCTATAGGGATTAAGAGCCAGCGCTTCCTCGAGGCTGCTTGCGGCGCGCTGGTAATCACCAAGCCTGAATGCGGCATCCCCCATGAGAGAGAGCGTGATGAAGCCGCGACCGACATAGTCGAGTTCCTTCTGCAGCTCCACCGCAGCTTCGGCAACCGCGCCCGTGCTGAGGAGAACGTGCCCCATCAGCTGGTGCAGCCTGGCTTCATAGGGATAGGATCTCTCCAGGCTCCTGAGCCCGGCCATAGCCTCCTCGGGCTTGCCTGCCATCAGCAGCAGCTCGGCCCTTTCTATACGAAGTTGCGGATCCTTTGATTCGAGTATGGCCCGGTCGAGCACCTCCAGCGCCTGAGAGGACCTGCCTGCTCCGGCGTAGAGTGCTGCCATCGATATGCTGGCATCCGCCAGGCCGGGGGAGAGGCCTATCGCTTCCTCATACAAGATCTCGGCCTTGTCGAAGATACCGGCATCTGCGTAAGCATCGCCGGTTACCGCGAGGTTGCGGGCCCTGTCAAGTTCGCGTCCCGGAAGCTGGTGGAAGACAGCGATAAGGACAATGCCCGCGACTACCAGGCCGATCGCCTTCATCGTCCTGCGCCTGCTGATGCTCTCAGCGATAGCCGCAAAGGCGACTCCCGCAAACATCGCCAGGAAGGGCACGATCAGCATCTTTTCGATATCACTTACCAGGTAGGCCGAAGCCACCAGGGGG
>JAUVJV010000186.1 GCA_030592245.1 Candidatus Eiseniibacteriota bacterium | reverse complement strand
GAGCGGCCGCGCAAGCACGGGACTGGAACTGTGCTGCAGCAATCGGACGCAACTCTCTGGAGGATACCTGCTCCCGGGGTAGATCCATCTTTCGAACCCGAGGTCATCGCTTCGCAATGGAGCAAGGTCACCGCTCGGGTCGAAGTCCTTCTTGGATTCAAGCACGACCAGTTCAGGCAGGTCATCATGCTTCCCCAGGGCCAGTTCCGAAAGGTGCTCACCGCCGGATCGAAGGATCGTGAGGCCATCCTCGAGGTGCTCTTCCGGACCGAGATCTTCAGGCAAATCGAGGAAGCCATGAAGCTGGCGGCAAAGGACCTGTCTGCCGGGATGGAGAAGCTGGAAAACAAGTCGGAGATCATCCTCGCTCAGGCAGGCGTCGAAGACCGGAAGGAACTTGCCAAGCGCTCCAGGCAGCACGAAAAGTCTGTGGCCAAGTCTGAGACCAGGCTTAAGGTGCTTCGAAAGAAAGAAGAGAGCGCGAGAGATAAACTTGAGACCGGCCGCAGACAGGAAGAGAAATTCGCTGAGCTAGAGCAGGCCAATGCAGCGCTGTCCGGGCTCCAGGCCAGGAAGCCCGGCATCGGACTCGACAGAGTGCGGCTTGCGCGCGCCCGCAAGGTCACGGGGCTCTCAGGCGCGGAAGATAACCTCCGGGAACGACTGGCGGAGGCGGATGAGAGGCAAGAGCACGAGGCGGCCTGCTCCAGGGATCTCAAGCAGGCCGGGGCTGCGAAGGGCGTGGCCCTTGCTGACTTATCACGCGAGAAGAAAACGGAGAGCCGCAGGAAGAGAACACAGAAGCGGCTCCACGAGCTTGAAGGTCTCACCGGGAAGATAGACGATCTCGAAGCGTCCACCCGGGATCTGGCCAGAGCCAACGATGAGGCGAGAGCTCGTCGCGAGGAAAGGGATCGCAGGAAGGCGGATCTTAAAAAACTGAGAGCGGAAATCCGCTCACTCGAGAAACTTCTGGAAAAGAAGCGTAAGAAGGCGGGTGCGGCCGAAGCGCTCGAAGAGAAGGTGAAGCAGTCTGAGAAGGAACGTGAACAGCGACGAAAGCTCGAGGCCACACGCGGCAAGGTGAGTGAAGCGCGGAAGGCGCATGCCGAGACCAAGAGAGTCCTCAAGGCAGCCGGCGACGAGTATGAAGAGTCCCGCAGGAAACTGCATGAACTTGAGGCCTGCTGGAGAGCGGCGCAGGCCGGCATCCTCGCGCGAGGCCTCAAGAAGGGCAAGCAGTGTCCCGTCTGCGGGTCGACCGAACACCCCCGGCTGGCGCGGCTCGAGAAGAGCGTCCCCGAGGAATCGGCACTCGTCGAGCTGCGCAGCCAGCTTGAGAAGCTGGAGAAGAAGCGTGAGGATGTGCGCAAGACGGACTCCGCCGCGCGAAGTGGAATCTCCAGGCTTGAAGCTGAGATCGAATCCCTGGAGGAGGCGCTGGGCGCAGGCGCGAGGCTGTCCCTCCGGAGTCTCGAGGCAGCGAACAAGAAACTGGTTCTTGAACTCGAGGCGGCGAGACAGGCGAGGGGTGAAACCGAGGAGATCACCAGCGGCCTCGCCAGCGCCAAGGAAGGGGAACAGGCCGCCGGGGAGGCTGCCGAGGAAGCCGAGGGCAAGCTCAGGGGCACATTAGAAACCAGGGCTGCATTCCGGGCGACGGTCAAGGAGCGGGAGTTGGTCCTGCCCAGGGCGCTCAGGACCGCATCCACCCTCGAGACCGCCCAGCATGAGGCCCGCCTGGAGCTCAAAGCCCTGATGGATGCTTACGAGACTGCAACGGAAGCCGCAACAGCCGCCAAGGAGGACTATGCCGGAGCCAGGGCTGCATTCCAGACCGCTTCCAGAGCTGCGAAAGCTGCCGCGAGCAAGGCCGCCAGTGCGGGCAAGACCTTCGACAGGAGGCTTGGCAGGGCAGGCTTCTCCGGACGCCGGGACTTCGAGGCTGCGAAGTTGGAGGACTCCGAAATCGATGCGCTTGAGCGCGGCATCCGTGACTTCGAAGGTGAACTCAAAGCCGCCGGGACAAGATCTGACAGGGCCCGGAAGGCGGTGCGAGGCCGTAAGAGGCCGGACCTGGCCCCTCTCGAGAAACAGGCCCGGGAAGCCGCTGGCGCGAGAGAAGACATGCTCAAGCGACTCACGGAAACCCGGAAGGAGCTCGAGGCTGCACGGCGATCATCAGCAGTGCTCGATGAGATCGATAAGGAGCTCGAGGAGCTTGAACGCGAGTACTCCGTGACAGGCAGGATCGCCGAGGTAGCAAATGGGAAGAACCCCCTGAGACTGACCTTTCAGCGGTTCGTGCTTTCATCACTCCTCGACGACGTGCTGCTCTCAGCGACGGAGAGACTCAAGATCATGAGCCGCTCGCGGTTTCACCTCGGCCGCATCTCCGCGGGCGTGGACCGCAGACATGCCGGCGGACTGGACCTGGAAATATACGACGCTCACACCGGTAAGAGCCGCGCGGTTTCAACACTCTCAGGCGGCGAGGGATTCCTGGCATCGCTTGCCCTGGCACTGGGGCTGGCCGATGTCGTGCAGGCTCGCACGGGTGGTATCCGGCTCGAGGCCATCTTCGTCGACGAGGGCTTCGGAACGCTCGATCCTGAGTCGCTTGATCTAGCGATGCGCGCCCTCGTGGACCTTCAGGAGGGACAGCGCCTCGTGGGAATCATATCGCATGTGCCGGAGCTCAAGCAGATGATAAATGTCCGCCTCGAGGTCACCCCTTCGCTCAGCGGCAGCTCCGCCCGGTTTGTGGTCTGAACTGTGATCCGAGGCTGCCGGTCAGTCCAGGTAGCCAATTCTCCTGAGAATTCCGAACCGGCCCTCCTTCCTCGCCGGAGGAAGAGAATCCGGGCGCAATCCGGTGCTTCCCAGCCAGTTGGCAAGAACCGTATCGAGATGGGCGGCCATCTGAAGATCGGGTGAGTAGAGATTCGTGGTTTCTCCGGGATCGGCGATGAGGTCGTAGAACTCCTTGGCAATCTCCCCCGTGTGTGTCTCCTTCCAGATCAGCTTGTGTTCCTGAATCCGGACGGCATGCCGGGGTGGGGCCTCCTTCAATTCAGGAAAGGTCTGGGAAAACGCATTGAGCGATACTTGCTGCTCTTCCCCCTTCATGAGAGGAATCAGATTCCTTCCCTCCACCTCGACCGGCGACTCCTGTCCGACGAGCTCGAGCAATGTGGGCATAATATCCATGGTGCTGACAAGAGGTTTCACTCTCGATGGACCGGCTTCGGCCGAAGGCAGATACGCGGCAGGTACATACATGATAAGAGGCACCATGATGGTTTCATCGTAGAGCTCGATTTCACTCCCGAAGTAGTTGTTCCGATCATTGAGGATCTCACCGTGATCCGAAGTTAGAACGATTACTGTATGATCCAGAATGCCGAGTGAGTCCAACTCAGCCACGATACGCCTCACCTGTTCATCTGCGAACCTGACCTCCCCGTCGTAGCTTCTGATTACCTGCTCCACCTCCTCGGCCGTGAGGGTCCTTCTCCCGGCACCCCAGTATGGTATGGCCTGGCTTCCATCGCCGGTCCCTCTCATATACCCGTCAGGAGGATTGTAGGGCCTTTGCGGGTGAGACCACTGAATCCAGTAGAAGAAGGACGCCTCTTTGTACCTGCCCATTCGCTCAATGGCTGCCATGGTCACAGGGTCCTCTCCGTTTCGGTAGAATGACTTTATGTGGGGCACGGAAAACTGATCGTGCAGGCTCCAGTACCAGTCGAACCCCCGTTCGAGACCGCAGGAGTCCATAAGGTCATGGCTGCTGACGAAGGCGCCTGTCAGGTAGTCTTGCTCCCGCATCAGCTCGGCAAGCACGGGATGATGTCTATCGAGGGTGCTCCCGTTGCTGATCACCCTGTGGCTCCTGGGATAGGCCCCGGTCAAGACCGAGACATGGGATGGGAGGGTCTGGGGCGACGGACTTGCTACACTCTCGAAAAGCACCCCTCGCTCCGCCAGACGATCGATGCTCGGACTTGTCTCCCGTTTGTTTCCATATGCCCCCAGATGGTCTGGCCTGAGGCTTGTGATGGTCATAATAAGAAAATTAGGGCCGCTCCGCGGCGGTGGTGTTATCTCAACGACAGGAGGCACCTCCCAAAGAAAGTAAGATTCGTTCTCGAACAGGAGGTGCAGGTTTGTCCATCCACGCCCGAGAGCTACTGCAAGGGGCAGCTCCTTCTCAAGCAGCACGTAACGAAAATCCTTCTCCTGGAGCTCAGTCTTGAAACTCTCATCCGGCAAGAACATTCCCATCATCTTCCTCAACTCGCCGGCCTCGAGCGGTCCCGTCCCGCGGTAGAACGCGGGATAGGCGTCAGGATCGAAGGCGGCGATGAACATGCAGGTTTCCTCCGTTGCCAGGATCCTACCCCTGGGGAACGGCTGGGACCTGAGAGAATGAAGGGCCGCGGCTGCAGATCGGGAAGGGCGACCTTCCGATCTGATTGAGGAAAGTGAGTTCACATAGTTCATCGGATTGCCTCTTGCCAGTGCGAGAAACACTGCGAGTAGTATTATCCAGCTCCAGAGGCGACGGATCTTGAGGGTGGAAACAAACAGGGCGACAGTGAGGCCCCACGGGAACAACCAGGTTATCCTGTATGCCATTCTGTGAGTCATGATCTTCGCGGTGAATCCCGAGGCGAGCGGCGTGTACGCAAGAAGCGCAGCCGAGAGGGTCATACAGATCAGAAAGCGAGATTCGAAGCGTGACCTGACACTCGGAATCAAGAGAATTGTCAGGAACGCAGCGGCTGACGCCAGAGGAAACTGGGAGACATAGGACCTCTTGACCCTCCTGAAAGGTTCCAGGGTCTTCCCCGGGTCGCGAGACAGCACAGGCACCTTGGTGGGAAATGGGCGTCCAGGCCAGTAGAACCCCTTGAGCGGTTCATCCTCCCATCGCATTGACCTCGACTGCTGTAGAACATCATAAGATTCATGTATGATCCTGTTTCCAAGTAGCAGGTAACCGCCACAGACCAGAAACACAATCGCCACAAGGAGCGCACCGATTGCCAGGCGCCGTGTTCTCTTCAGCATCAGTTCGATTAACATGAAGGGAACGATTGCCACTCCGCAGAATACCATGCCATAAGGATGAACCAGACCCGAACCCACCACGGCCAGGACAAATATCGCGTACGTTCCCCTCCCCACAGGAGATGATCCCTTGCTCAGCGAACGCAGGAAGACCAGCCCCAGCGCCAGCGCAATGGGAACCATAACCAGAACCGCAACCGCTTTGTCCTGCGCCGCACGACAAAGAAACATCCATCCCGCACTCTTCGTTGGAAAAGCACTCGACACGAGGTAGAGAACCTGAAAGCAGCATCCAAGGAGAGCGGCCCCGTAAGTTCTGAAGAGAACTCTTCCGAGGGTGAAGACCGCCATTATGGAGAAAGCAACAACCAGGATTGGAAAGTACACTTGGTGGGCATCAACGGGATCTGCACCTGAGGCCTTTGTGAGCAAGG
>JAUVJV010000380.1 GCA_030592245.1 Candidatus Eiseniibacteriota bacterium | reverse complement strand
CCGGCTTTAAGACCGTGGGGATATCCGGAACCGCACTCCCGTTCGTGGTGCTGCAAAATGGGGTAGTGCGACTCGTGCGGAATCAGGTCTGTCTTCAGAATGATTTCGAACCCCCACTGAGGATGTCTCTCCACAAGCTTCCACTCATCCGGCGTCAGGGCGCCCTTTTTGTAGAGTATCGATTCAGGGATTCTGGTCTTGCCGACATCATGCAGGAGAGCGCCGATACCGAGCCGCCGGAGATCATCGGGCTTGTCGATTCCCGTGAATTGAGCAAGGGCAAGGGCAAAGGTACAGACGTTTACACTGTGAGTGTAGGTGGTGTAGTCGAACGCCATAACCCTGAGCATATTGTGGAAGGCATTCCTGTTCTTGAGGCTGTGCAGGACTGTCGTTTCAACGAGCGCCATGCCACGTTCGATGTTTTTGATCTCGGCCGGCTTGATGAATATATCTATAATCATCAATTTGGCAGTATCGTAGAGTATGCTGGCCTTAGCCGTCTCGCCGATAGTGTCATCGTCGATGATATCCTGAATGTGGGTTTCTATATATTTCTGATAGCCGTCCCGGTTCTTGGACGATACGTAGAGATTCTCTACCTTATGTTCAAGCAGCAACTGTCGCGTTTTCTCAGAAAACGGCATTTTGGTTGCTCGGTATAGCACATAGTCGCCTTCGATTCTTATGTACAGATCAAAGTCGAGCATGGTATCAACTCTGAGCGACTGAAGCGAAATCGATATGAACTCTTCGGCGCCCTTAACGGCCGCCGCCGTCGTGGTCAGCACAAACCATCCCTCCTACAGTATATATATGATTTTCGGGTGTTTTGCAGTATTTCTTAACACCAATACATAGTGGACAGGTTCTTGTGGTTGGCGGCCATCGGAACGATATCCGCGTTGCCCGTTGGAAACCTGGGGTGAACCTCGGCCACCCGTCGAATATATGCTTGATTGCCGCAGTCGAGGATCCTGCTTTACCTAGAGAAAACATCAACTAATAGTCTCGCAGGAATACCAAGGACATTTCCTTTTGAACGGGAACCTGATATTCACGGCGGTCAGCAAGAGCAGAGCAGAAGGAGATTGACAATGGAACCAGGAGAGAAGCTCGTCATAATCGGTTGCGGGGGCGTCGGCGGCCCTGCTTCAGTGCTTTCGAGGAAGCTCATGCCTGAGGTGAATGTCACCAATATAAGGTAGGAAAAGCGCTTCATTGTACGGTGAGCGCTTCCTCACGTATTGGCCGGTCTGGTCACTGGAGATTCGATCGTTACCCCTGACGCCAAGCTCACCGGGGCGGGTGTCACCAGCATGATCGATCGCGTAACTGAAGTAGATCCCAGGGGCAAGAAGGTTCTGCTTTCCAGCGGCAAGGAGTTGGCCTACGACAAGTTGGTGCTGGGGCTGGGTTCGAGTCCGGTCATGCCACCTATCCCGGGCAATGATCTTGACGGCGTTTTCATTCTCCGCTCCCTCCGCCACGCTGAGGCCATGAGGCAGTTCCTGTCCGACAGGAAACCGAGAAAGCTGGTCCTTATCGGCGCCGGCTTCGTGAGCCTCGAAATCGCGATCCTGTTAAAACAGGCTGATCCCGAATGCGAGATCACCATAATTGAACTTCTCGGCTACCCTCTTCCCACCATCCTTGACCATGAGCTTGGGAATCGGGTCAGTAAGTTCCTGGAGAACAAGGGCCTGGAACTGAGGATGGGCGCCAGGTTAGTTGAGATTCTCGGCCGGGACGGTGCGGTTTCGGGAGTGAGGCTTGACTCCGGCGACGTTATTGATGCCGAGATGCTCTTCATGAACGTGGGCGCCAAGCCAAACGTCGACCTGGCCAGAGATGCCGGTCTTGAGATGGGCCAATACGGCATCAAGATCAACCAGTTCCTTGAGACTTCGGATCCGGATATAATGGCTGCAGGGGATTGCGCCGACACCATGCATTTTGTCACGGGCAGACCCAACCCAGGCGCCCTGCGCGGCCCCGCGGTTATCATGGGAAGGTTGGTAGCCAAGCGCCTGGCTGGGTACGAGATACCCTTCCCCGGCATCCTGAATGCATGCGCCTGCGGACTGATCGATCTGAACATAGCTGCCACCGGCCTTAATGAGCAGCAAGCCAAAGACGAGGGTTTTGAGCCGGTGTCGGCCACGGTCGATTCCAGGAGCAAGCACGGAATGATCCCCGGCATGAAACCATGGACTCTGAAGCTCGTGTTCGACAAGAACTCCAGGAAGCTGATCGGCGGACAGATCGTGAGCGATGACATACCACCGGTGAAAGAAATCGATGCCGTTAGTGCCCTGATCCTGGGCGGGAAGACAGTGGAGGATATCACTGTGTTCATGGCCGCAGGGAACCCGGACTGTTCCCCTGAGCCCAGTATGGAGCCCATTGCCATTGCCGGGGAACAGGCGCTGCCTGAAGGCCGCTGCCTTGGGCGAGGGAGAGTTTGACGAATCGGTGCAGGTGGTCTCGTTTGTCAAATGCATCTGCCCGGGACGGAGTCTTGTTCCTAACATAGGCATGGCCGCCAAGCTATCGGATATAAAGCCGGACGAAATCTACTTGTCAAGCTGCCTGGTCAATGCCAAGCCCGACTGTCCCTATAGCAACGCTGAGGAGATGGCCAAGATTATTGAGAAAAAGACCGGAGTTAAGGTAAAGCTGGGAACACACGAGTACCACATTTGACCAATAGTAGTGGGCATCAGGCCCGGTGACCCGGCGCTTGGAGCCTGTTGAAAAAATCAGCTTAGATAGTCGCGGCGGATGGGACCTGCCGCCCTTGTCTGACATGTAGTTATGTGTCGGGTCACAACCACGCCTCCCGCGTGGTCAAGACCCGACGAAACGATCTTATGAGAGAGCCTCCAAGCGGATGAGCCATCCGGCAGATGTGCACATCTGCCGGGCACGGAATTACGGAATCCAGACTCCTTACTGAATCTTGTCGCCCTTACTGAGGTTATGCCTGGCGCAGAGTACTCTTACGTTCTCAGCCACAATACTCGACCCACCCTTGGAATACGGAATATCGTGATCAAAATGCAATTCATCGGTTGCTCCGCATATTGCACATCGACCGCCATCACGAACCCAGACTTCCTTCTTCACCGATGTTGGAATTATCCGAGATCTTTCTTTGGGCTGACTCGCCTCAGGAGCATCATCTG
>JAUVJV010000445.1 GCA_030592245.1 Candidatus Eiseniibacteriota bacterium | reverse complement strand
TGAGACTTGTTGCTAGAACGGCAGCGATAATCCAATAATTGATATTTGTATACCAGGTTTTCTTTTTCAGCCCCATGGCTGCCTCTGCCCCGAATAAAAAGAGACCGGGAATGGAAATATAAATGTTTTTCATTAGCTCCAGGAGCACTCGCTTGGAGACGTAAGCAAGGACAATCATGCTGGCTCCGGTGGTCAGGGCCAGCTGGATGTGCCGCGAGCTAATAAGCTCTTTCAGAAATCCCAGAACCTACATACCCATATGAAAGCTGGATTAGGCCATCAGTCAAATATGATAATATCCAAAATCCGGCGATTCTCATCGCCGAATTTTATCTGCGATTTTCGCCCTATGATCACAAAAGAGGAACACTAAATCTACCCGGGCATTATACAGGCCCTCTCGACAGCTACAGCTCGAAGCGTTGGTGTTGGAATGCGAAGGTGTACTCCTCGAGTTCGGTGAGCACCGGCTCATAGATCTCGGACAACACGGGCATGTGAACTCCGCTGAGATCGATCTTCCCCTCGAGAATCAACCGGCTGGCGATTGCCGCAGGGAGAGAAACGGCGCGAGACATCGCGGAGTCGCCATGGGGCACTCCCTCTACCCGCATCGTAGACTGGTGTCTCTCCCGATGATCGTGGAATTCCACCTCGATCTCTTCGTGGACGATAATCATGTCCTTCTCCCCAGGCAAGTAGGACATTTTTTTAACCATGAGGTCGACGATAACGTCCATATTGGCCCCCTTGGTTACGGCCACGGGACTCTCATCGAAGAGACCGAGCCAGCCCAGGCGCTCCATGGTGTCGGACTTGATGGACAGTCCCAGAAAGGCGGCCACATCCTCCCGACCTCCACCCGGCTTACTGATCGAAGACACGGTGAACTCGCAATAGCTCAACCCGGCGAAGTCCCTTTCTTCCCTGCTATCGAGAAGATTGAGCGCAATGAGGCTCTTCATGGTGCTGCACCAGCCGACGAAGCGCAGGAGACCGCGGTAGATGGATGCCTTCTCATCAAGCCCGAAGTGGGGCAGGTATCGCAGGCTGCTTCGGTTGGGATAGGTCTCAAAGCTGCCCAGGCCTTCTATGTCGACCAGCCAGTGGTGGTCGAAGAGCTCGGTGGCCGGCACCTCGACAACCTCGCCGTTCTTCAGATAAGCCGCAGCTGTCTGGGCTGCCAGCATGACGCCGCGCGGGCTCCAGGAAAACTTGTACCCCATGGGATTGCGATTGCTCTCGAAGGAGGGGAGCCCGGCTCCGTAGGAGGTCAGCGATCGGACCCGGCCACCCTTCCTGACGACCTCGTCAATCATCCGCTTGGCGCCCATATGATCAATACCAGGGTCTTCGCCTATCTCGTTGAGTAGCAGGACTCCATTCTGCCTGGCTTGTTTGTCCAGCGCCTGCATCTCCGGGCTGATGTACGAGGTCGTCACCAGGGGCTTTCTGTTGCGCAGACAGGCTTCGGCCACGGGGATGTGCATAGAGGGCGGGATTATGCTGACGACGAGATCCGCCTCTCTCACGATCCCTTCCAGCGCTTCGAGATCGTCCGTAGTCCAGGCGAGAGCCCGGCCATTCGAACGTCCCGCGATGATGGCTTCCGCCTTGGCTACCGTGCGTGTTGCCATGAGAACGCGATAGCCGGCTCGATCCATCAGATAATCGGCGAGGGGCTTACTGACCAGGCCCGCACCGAGAATGGCGACTTGCTTCACCAGCACACCTCCGCGAATGAGACTCACTGATTCTATAGCGTCGCGACAGGCAATGCAATGCAGATTGAACGGCCACGCAACCCCGCTCTTCTAATCGAATCTGTCCCGTTCTGGTACTCGACGATTCCCATGTTCATCTGGAACTGCGACATGGGATTTATCCAGCACACTTTCTGCTACTGGGGCATCATCTGGGGCCTATGGCCAGCGTTCGGCTCCATATTCGAACGAATTGAGCCCTTCAGCATCAACGCGGAAGAGCTCAACTAAAAAAATGGCTCCCATAGTGGACGCCTTTATAACAGCCCCATATATAGAATTGGCTTCCCATTCTCAACCCTCTTCGGAATGTTTTGAGTATTTTCTGGTTTCAAGAGAGCAGAACTGCGTTACCCGGAGGGCCGACAGTTCCGACCCCTAAGAAACTGGCCCCCGTTCGCAACCCTCCGGAGCTAGTCAGAAGAATCCGTATCTGACTTGCTGTCAGTAGCACATTCTCCAAGCCAATTTGCATCGATTTTCCACTAGATCGAGTTTATTAGCAGAGACTGCTAACTGCAAAAATAGCAATGCGGACGGAATAAATAGAAGGTACACCTGACACTTCCCGATTTAGCCATCCGCCTCCGACTTCCGCTCCTCGGCCTTCGCAAATAACGCCTTGATCATATCCACCGGCACGGGGAACACGATGGTAGAGCTTTGTCCTACCGCAATCTCCGTGAGCGTCTGTAAATACCGCAATTGGAGCGCACTGGGTTCATGAGCAATCACCTCGGCGGCCTGGGTCAACTTCTCAGCGGCCTGAAACTCCCCCTCCGCGTGGATCACCTTGGCCCGCCGTTCACGTTCCGCCACGGCCTGCCGGGCAATAGCGCGCTGCATCTCCTTGGGTAGATCCACGTTCTTGACCTCCACCGC
>JAUVJV010000021.1 GCA_030592245.1 Candidatus Eiseniibacteriota bacterium | reverse complement strand
CGATAGTATTCACCGGTCTGCAGGAAGCGCTTCAGCCTCACCTGAACCGGGGCCATCAGGGCATCTATGTGATTTAAGAACAGTGTGCCGTGATTGGCTTCCTCAAGGATACCGGGCTGTTCCTCGCGCGCGCCACTCCAGGTCTTGTCCTGGCCGAAGAGGAAGGCGGGAAATGCCTCAGGGTCCTGGCTGTCGGCCTCCGCCGCGACGAAGGGCATCTCTCGCCGGGGGCTGGCTTCGTGGATGGCCTTGGCCAGCGTCTCCTTGCCGGTCCCGCTCTCGCCCCAGATAAAAATGCTGAGATCGCTCGAAGCAACTTTCTCGGCCTGATGGAACAGGTGGATCATGATCTTATCCTGGGTAGCGAAACGCTCGAAGGCATCCGCATGCTCAAGATCTGTCCGGGCCAGTCCCTCGGGCATCTTGTCGATAGACCTGTGCAGGACGCTGTGCTCCATGGCATTGTCCAAGACCTCGAGCAACTTCTCATCATCCACAGGTTTAATAAGATAGTCGAAGGCTCCGAGCTTCATGGCGCGAACCGCCAGGTCCACGTCGCTCACGCCGGTGAGCACCACGACCGGAGTGTCCATCCCCTTCCCTCGCATGCTTGCCAGGATATCCATGCCGCTCACATTGGGCATGTCCATGTCCAGGAGGATGATGTCGAAGGTCTCGCTTCCTAAGAGGCCGGCCACGTCCCTCGAATCGTTGACCACGGTTGTCTCGAAGAGGCCGGTCTGCATAAGGAAGACCATCAGGTAATTGGTAACCGCCGGGTCGTCGTCGACAATCAGTATTCGCTTCATGGCTTTTCCTTGGCCGCCACCTGCGTCTTCTTGCCCGCAGGTATCCGGATGGTGAAAGTCGTACCCACATTGAGCTCGCTGGAGACCGAGATACTGCCGCCATGCTCGCTGATGATCTTAAAGGCTATGGCAAGTCCCAGCCCGGTTCCACCCTTCGCCCGTTTCGTGGTGAAGAAGGGATCGAAGATCATCTTCCTGGTCTTCTCGGTCATCCCCTTACCATTATCCTCAATCTTGACAACGATATTCCCCCCATCCTCACCGGTCCGCACCTTGATCATGCCCTTCCCGTCATCCGGCATGGCCTGTCCCGCATTGACCAGCAGGTTAATCAGCACCTGCTCGATCTTCTGGGAGTTGCCGATAAAGGTCGGGAGATTGGGCACCAGGTCCAGCTCGATTTCAGCCCGCTTATGCACCTCGTTATGCACGAGCCTGGCGCTGGCCTCGATCAGGGTATTGATGTCCACGGTATCCACCAGCAGCCCTTCATCCTTCCGGGCGAAGTTGCGCAGGCTCTCCACGATGGCCTTGATGCGCTCCGAGCCGTGAGCCATATCGTCGACCAGGGTCATTATGTGCTCACGGAAGAAGTCATACTTGAGTCTCGCGATCTTAAGGTCCTGATGCGATGCGTAATGATCGTCGACTATGGGAAGCATGTCATCGAGCGACTGCTTGATGATCTTGATATTGCCGCGAATGAACTGGTTGGGGTTATTGATCTCATGCCCGATACCGCTCACCAGCTGCCCGAGCGAGGCAAGCTTGTCGGCCTGCTGGAGCTGCTGCTCATAGGTCTTCTCCAGCGTTACATCCCTGTAGAACTCAAGAATCCCGTCCACCTCATGGTCCTTGTTGTAGACCGGAAGGGCGTGGACCTGCAGATATCGGTCCTCGTGCTTTATCGAAATCGTAAGCGGGGTCTTATCCTTCAAGATCCTCGCCAGGCGGCAATCCTCGCAGGGCCGATCCCTGCCGAAGAAGCCCTCGTAGCAGTGCCCCCCGGCCTGGATATCGTCCCTGTTGGTCATGACGATCTTGCGGTTCTTATCGATCAAGACAACATCATCGGGGATAGCCTCAAACATGGTCTCGAGCCTGCCCTTGGACTCCTCCCAGCCGTTGCTCACCCGGTCGAGGTAGGAATTCACTATGCCCAGGTTCTCGCGCTGCTCCTCGAGCTCTGCGGTTCTCGATGTGATCTCAGCTTCGAGCTTCTCAAGGCGATTGCTGTACTCCTTCTCTTCCTCCTGCTTCATCCGGAGCTTGTCCCTGTACTCCCGTCGCTCGAGGGCGAAGTTAAGGGTCCTGCCGATCTCGCTCAGCATCTTCTGCTCCTCAGGAAGCAGCTGGTACTGGTCATCCAGGTAACCCACCCGGATCACACCCTTCTCCTTGCCCCCCACAACCAGCGTCACCGAGATGTGATTGTCCGGCGAAGGCTCCTGGCCGTACTCGACCCCCTCGTATACCGAGTGGACCACGACCTCTTCGGGATAAAGCACCCCGGAGCTGAGGTACCGGGGCAGTTCGGTAAAGAAGGACTCTGTCGTAGGGGATACCTCTATCCACTCCATCACCCTGTAGAGGCAGGCAAGCTCGTTGATTCTCTCGTCTTTCTCCGACTCGGTGCGCTGGCTCAGGCCTCCAAACTTGTTCCCGAAGAATACGTAGATGCCGCCCTCTTCAACTGCGGCATGCCCTACCTTCAAGGGTATCGAGCAGGCCTCATCATCGGATGGGGAAAAGACGGCTATGGCGCGGTTGCCCGCCTTCGCCTTGGCCATCGCCGACCGGAAGGTCTTGAGCGAGAAGTCGGAGACAAGCCCCTCCAGGGTGATCTCATTATCGGAGTGTCCGCCGGGCAGGCAGTCTTTCCGGAAGAGATCGCTCGCGTGAATCAAGCGCTCATTATCATCGAGGATGAGAAGGTAGTCGAAGCTGCCTTCCATGAAGTCGTAGAGGTTCTTAAGCCTGATCAATCGCGCCTCCCATGTCCGGTAAGACGCCCGCGGCCCGCTAAGGCGCCGCAGTAACCTTGCGCCGCGCCCCCGGCCACTTCTAAGACCTTACCCGGAATCTCTCGGTGCCCACCTCGCGGATCTCCTTCTTATACTTCTCACCGTGGGTGAGCGGGGGCTGGATAGCTACTCTGCCGGTTCCCGGACCGGTCGGTACGAGGCGCGCCTTACCCTCATGCTCCCGGTCCTGTCCCGTATTCCAGTAGAAGGCTCTCAAGAGCCCGAGTTTATCTCCGACTATCTGGGCCAGGTCGGCCGTAAGATCGTCGCTCCTTGGGATGCCGAACTCCGCGGCAAGCCCTTCCAGGACCTCTCTGCCGGATAAGCCCGCGGGCGGCTCAACCGCCTCGGCGAACTTCACCACCCGGCCTTCGAAGTTGCATCTTGTGCCTGAAGTCTCAAGGTATGTGGAGCCGGGAAGGACAATATCGGCATACTGCGTGGTCTCGGTATTTGTCCAGTCCATGGCCGCGAGGAATTCGACATTCTCAAACCACGCCCCGGTCCGTCCCCAGGCCATGGGGTCCTCTCCGAGGATAAGCGCCGAGCGGATCTCACCGTTGGCGAGAAGCTCCCTCAAGCCGGTGTGATCCTGCGCGCCCTTAAGTCCCACGGGGTTCGGCACCCTGCCCGCACCGAAGGCGGGATCGGCCCCCATTATCTCCAGCGCAGCGCTGTTGGCCGTAACTCGCGGAAGTAGCAGATCGGCCCTTGCTCCGGCGGCCCGCAGGAGGGTGATGAAGTTGGCCAGGGTCTCTAGGTCTCCCACCGCCCTGTCCTGCGCCCGGTCAAGACCATGGATGAATACCACACGCTTGGCTTTGCGGATGATCTCGGCGGCATCTTGGATGTCCTTAGCCTCGATACCCGAGGCATCGGAGGCCTTCTCGATCGAGAAGTCGCGGTCTGCCAGGAACTCGGCCGCGCCGGGCATCTTCTTGACGGTCTCCGGCTTGAAGTGGCCGTCGTCTAAGAGCACCTGCATGATCGTGTTCCAGAGAACCGCGGCCGTGCCGCGCATGGGATCCATGGCGACCGTGGAGATGATCCGGTCAATCTTGCCCAGCGCCGAATTAGCCACTATCAGCTTGGCCCCGTTTTTCGCGGTCTGGATAACATCCACCGCGAGCACCTGGTGATCGGCCTCAAGTGAGGTATTATTGCATATTATGAGATCGGCATCCTTGATCACGCCCCTGTCGGCGGTCGATGCCGTGAAGCCGAAGGCCTCATCCAGCGCTCCCGATTCCTTTCCGGCGCCCAGTATCGAAAGCGAAGCGACATTGCTCGTACCCAGACCTTCCCTGGCTATCCGTCCGGCCAGGTAGATCTCCTCATTGGTGAGCTCGGGTGAGACGAAGACGGCCACTTTCTCCGGGCCGTACTTCTCCGCGACGCGCCTCATCTGCGTTACTATCAACTGCTGGGCCTCACAGAGGTCATGCTTGCTTCGTTCGGTGCCCCTTCGGACCTCGGCCTGCCGCAAGCGCCTCTTCTTCACGAAGAGCTCATACCCGAACCGCCCGTAACGGCAAAGGTACTCTCCCGGAACACCTGAAGGCGATACGTGATAGCGGCCGCCTCCGAAGCGCTTGACCACGATGGGGCAGGCCAGCGAACAGAAGCCGCAGGTCGATGCCACGGTTTCGGTCTCAAGCGATGCGCGCCCCGGGAAGGGATACTTCACCGAGAGCGCCCCCGTGGGACATGCATCGACACAGTTGCCGCAGCTGGTACAGCTGGTCTCGACCAGCGGGTCATTAAGAGCGGGTCTCATCTCAGAGCGGAAGCCCCGGCCCACCATACCCAGCGCGGGCACGGCAAGCATAAGGGCACATGTCCTGACGCACCTGGTGCAAAGAATGCATTTGTTGGGATCATAGATTATATAGGGATGGCGCTCGTCCACCTTGTGCTTACGGACCTGGCCCTTGTACTTTTCCATGTCGACGCCATAGCGCTCGGCGTGAAGGCGAAGCTCACAGTCATCGAAGCGTACGCAGCCGCAGGAAAGGCAGCGGGCACACTCATGCACATTATCCTCATACTCAAGCCCCGTGGCCACCTCGGTGAAGTTGCTTCTCCTGGCCTCCACGTCAATCATGTGGACTTCGTGGCGGGGACTTTCCTTGATATGCCCGAGCTCCGCCTTGCCGGGCTTGCTCCAGAACTCTTTTGTTACCGTGAAGGGTTTGGGCTTAAACTCGGCGCCGGTAAGATAAGAGTGGATGGCCTTGCCCGCCCTCTGGCCGTCCCTTATGGCGTCAATCACCACCGTGGGGCCGTCTTCGGCATTATCGCCGCCGGCAAAGAGGCCATCGATATTGGTTTTCATGGTCTCCGAATCAACCACGAAGGTCTTCCACTTGGTCAGCTCCACTTCCTCGCCCCCGGCGGATGTTATCCCGTCCAGGATGGGGTTCTGACCGATCGCGGCCACGGCCAGCTGGCAGGGAAGCTCGAACTCCGAGCCCTCCATGGGAACGGGTCTGCGGCGGCCCGAATCATCCGGCTCGCCGAGTTTCATTCTTATGCAGCGAAGCGCCTTGAGCTTGCCCTTGTCTGAGACAATGCCCACGGGGGCCGCGAGCTCCATGAGCTCGATACCCTCGTCGAGGCAGTCCTCGATCTCCATCTCATCGGCCGGCATCTCCGCCTTGGTCCGGCGGTATAAGACGATGACCTTGTCGGCATTGAGCCTCCAGGATGTCCTTGCGACATCCATCGCGGTGTTGCCGCCACCCACGACCACCACCGTTCCTGCGAGGGGCTCGGGATTCTCGACCGTCTCCCAGAGGAAGTCCACGCCCGAGACTATGCCCTCGGTCTCGAACTCGCCTTCCACCCTCATGGGCTTTCCGGTCCAGGCGCCAGTGCCGATAAAGACGGCGTCATGGTCTCTCACCATATCATCGAGGGTGATATCCTTGCCCACGGTCACGCCGTAGGCGATCTCGGCTCCCGCCCTGCATATGAAGTCAACCTCGGCATCCACCACATCGTCGGGCAGCCTGTAAGTCGGTATGCCATAGCGGAGCATTCCTCCCGAGCGCTTCCGGGCTTCATAGATCTTGATGCTGTGGCCCTTCCGGCCCAGGAACCAGGCAGCGGTCAGGCCAGCCGGGCCGGCTCCGATGATGCCGATGGACTTGCCCGTATCGGCCTCGCGCCGCGGCGTCCCTTCATATATGCCGGGAGTATCGGTTAAGAATCGCTTTATGGCATTTATGCCAACGGGCTTATCCACATCGCCCCGGCGGCACACCACCTCGCACTTGCGCACGCAGACGCGCCCACAAATGGCGGGAAGCGGGTTGGTCTCCCGAATGAGATCGACCGCCTTGCGGTACTGACCCATCCCTGAGAGCGCGATATAGCCCTGTACGTCCACGCCGGCAGGGCAGCCTTCCGTACAGGGGGCTACACAATCTGCGAAGTGGTTGGAAAGCAGGAGCTCCAGGGCCGTCTTCCTCGCGGCGGTGATACGATCGTTCTTGGTGGTGACCTCCATGCCGGGGGAGACCCGGGTGGCGCAGGACGGCACCAGGTTCCAGCGGCCCTTCACCTCCACCACGCAGAGGAAGCAGGACCCGTAAGGCTCGAGGTCGGGCGAATGGCAGAGCGTTGGAATGGAGTCAAGCTCCTGCTCGCGCACCACCTCGAGAATGGTCTGTCCCTCGGTGGCCTCGATCTCCTTGCCGTTTATGGTGAGTTTAATCTTCTCTGTCGTTTCAGTTTTCATTTTGTGTATATCGCCTCGAACCTGCAGCTTGTGATGCACCGAGCGCACCTCACGCACTTCTCAGTGTCTATTACATGCTTCTTCTTAGGCTCGCCCGAGATCGCACCGACCGGGCACTTCTTGACGCACAGCGTGCATCCGGTGCACTTCTCCTCATCGATAAAGAAGTCGACCAGGGCGCTGCAGCTGCCGGCGGGACAGCGCTTATCGACTATGTGAGCGTCGTATTCATCCCTGTAATACCTGATGGTGGTAAGCGCAGGGTTGGGCGCCGACTGGCCCAGCCCGCAGAGGCTGGCTTCCATGATCTGCTTGCCCAGCTCCTCCAGCTTGGGCACATCCTCCGGCACGCCCTCTCCCATCGTGATCCTGGTCAGGATCTCGAGCATCCGAAGCGTCCCGATACGGCAGAAAGTACACTTCCCGCAAGATTCGCTCTGGGTGAATTCCAGGAAGAACCTGGCGATCTCCACCATGCAGGAGGCGTCGTCGAGAACCACCAGGCCGCCTGAGCCCATGATGGCCCCCGTGGCCGGTATGGATTCGAAATCCACCGGGGTCTTATCGAGCGAGGCGGGGATGCATCCACCGGAAGGACCTCCACACTGAACGGCCTTAAACTGCCTGCCGTCCTTGATCCCCCCGCCTATCTTGAATACAAGATCATGAATCGTGGTTCCCATCGGGACCTCGGCCAGGCCGCCCCGCACCACCTTGCCGGCCAGGGCAAAAACCTTGGTTCCCTTGCTCTTCTCGGTCCCGAAGGCCGCGTAACGGGCGGCGCCGTTCGATATGATCCAGGGAATATTGGCGAAGGTCTCCACATTGTTGTTGTTCGTGGGCTTCTGCCACAATCCCTTTTCGGCAGGAAACGGGGGCCTGATCCTCGGCATGCCCCGCTGGCCCTCGATCGAGGCAAAGAGAGCGGTCTCCTCACCACAAACGAATGCCCCTGCCCCCTGCTTTATCTTGAGATCAAAGTCGAAACCCGACCCGAGTATGTTCTCGCCCAGATAGCCCTTTTCACGGGCCGCGGCAATGGCCAGCATCAGCCGGTGGATCGCCATGGGGTACTCCGCGCGACAGTAGACGTAGCCAGAAGATGCGCCGATCGCCCTGGCGCAGATGATCATCCCCTCGAGCACGGCATGGGGATCGCCCTCGAGGACCGAGCGGTCCATGAATGCGCCCGGGTCGCCCTCGTCTGCATTGCAGACTACATACTTGATGTCGCTTTCCTGCTTCGCGGCAAACGACCACTTGAGCCCCGTGGGAAAACCGGCGCCACCACGTCCCCTTAAGCCCGAGTCCTTGACCTCCTCGATAATCTCCTCGGGAGACATCTCTTTCAAGGCCTTCCTGAGGGCTCCGTAGCCACCCACGGCCTCATAGTCCTCAAGCGACTCGGGATTGATGGTCCCGCAATTTCTAAGAACGATCCGCGTCTGGAGCTTTAGGTAGTCGGCATCCGAGCCCCCCTGGTTGCCGGCGGGATCCAGGCTATAGGCCACGTGCTCATCCAGGGCCTCACCGCCCACGACGTGCCGGTTAAAGATCTCGTCTGCGAGCTCGGGGGTCACTCCACGGTAGATGGTACGGTTACCGTTTTCGCGGACCTCGACCAGGGGTTCGAGATAACACATGCCGATGCATCCGGTACGGGAGAGCTCGAAACTACCCGGGTTGGCCCCGAGCAGCTCTTCAAGCCTGTCATATGCGGCCTGAGCGCCCGCGGAGAGCCCGCAAGTACCCATGCCCACAATTACTTTCTTCATCCACCCTCCGGTCGCGCACCCGCCCGGGAAACACAGGGGCTAAGGGCTCTTTCCACCGCCGTGGACCGCCCCGGTCTACGCCCCGTCGTCCTCGCAGGTCTCCACGGCTTCCTTGCTCCGCGCTTCCTTCTCGCGGCGCCTGTAAGTGCGCAGCAACTTCCTTAAGGAGGCGGGGGTCAAGCGGCCGTGCGTATCATCGTTTATCATGACCACCGGGGCAAGCGAGCAACACCCGATACAGGCCACCGTGTTAAGGGTGAAGAGCCCGTCCTCGGAGGTGCCGCCCACCTCGATACCCAGTTCGTCCTCAATTGTATCGATTATCATCCTGGACCCGGAAACATGGCAGGCCGTCCCCGCACAGGCGCGTACCACGTACTTGCCCATGGGCTGCAGCCTGAACTGGCTGTAAAACGTGATGACCCCGTAGATGTCGGATTCCGGGATACCGGTTACGCTGGAGATGTAGCTCATGGCCCGCCGGGGAATGTAGCCGAAGTGATCCTGCGCCGACTGGAGCAGGGGAATCAGCTCTCCCGGCGCCCCGTCATAGCGCCATAGCCGGTAGGTGAATTTGTCTTCGTCTCTCACCGTCTCCATGCGCTCTTTCCTGCCTCGGCCCTTGAGCCGGGGCCTTTCATAGTTCGGGCTGCGTGGCTGATACATCCAACGCGAGTCCGCCGAGGCGCTCGCTCACGCAGCCCATCCGTATTAGTCTATATGATCATTCCGAGCGGACTAATCTTCAACCAGCTTTATCACCGTAGGCTCGCGCACCCTCAAGACGCCGTCGATCTCATTGAGCTTCTCGATAATCGTGGACTTCCGGCCCATTCCCTCGCTGGTGATCATGCCCACCAGCTTCTTCCCGCCTTCTATCATGTCGCAGAAGATCACCTCGTCGATGAAGAAGACCGTGGTGAAGATCTGCTGGATTGCATTGGGATCGACATCGACAATGATGTAGCTCATGGTTCCGGGCTGCATCGCGGACTTGACCTGCTCAGGACGCTTCATCGCCTGCGCGTAGATTTTCACAAACTTATCAACATCGCGGTCCAGCTTGGGACGCTCGACTGAAGACACCGAGGAGACGTCCACGCCGTCCATCTTGCTGATCTTCTCAAAGATCTGCTTGATCTCATCCTCCGAGGCGCCCTGGGCCAGCACAATGATGTCGAAGTCACCGCGCACGGCCTCACACTTCTGGACACCATCCATATGGTAGAGATCGTTATAGATCTCCATCGAGCGCTCCGGATCGGTGATCCTGATCGTAAGATAGGCGCTCACCGACTCGCGCATCCCCTCGTCTGCGGCCTCGCCCTCAGATACCACGGCTTCGGTGGTTGATCCCGGAGAAAGCTCATCAAGGGCCTTCACCAGGTCGGGAATCTCGAATGGCTTGTCCAGGTAGCCCGTGTTTTGCTCGGACAGAGCCGTCATCTTCAGAGAGTCATCTCCGAAACCGGTTATGACCAGCACCGGAAGATCCGGATACTGCACCTTGATCACCTTGAGGATCTTGAGCCCGTCGATATCAGGCATGAAGATGTCGGTGACCAGGTAGTCATAGGCAATTCCCTTTTCTCTCGCACCGTCTAATTCGTGAATAGCCGAAATCCCGTCGGGGCAGGCTACAACATTGTAGCCTTCCTGGGTAAGGCCGACCGTGAGGTTCCTTCTGATCTCGGCCTCATCGTCGATAATCAAGACACGGCCCTTCAATGTGACCCTCCTGTGGAACAACAAGCCATAAGATACGGGGCCGATAAAGCACCGCCCCTTTTCACCAGCAACCTCCCCTCACCACCCATAGAACAATAGGCCCAAATATCCCTATTGTCAAACGAATTTGAAGGTGGGAGAAAATGGGGACAGACACCTATTTCGCTTCTCGAAATAGGTGTCTGTCCCCATTTTCTCCCCCTTTTCAGTCAACTCAAGGCCCTCCGGGATCGATACCTATATAGGGTAGTTGACCTCACTCGGACAGGTACAACCATATGGTCAGAACACCTACAGAGACACATCTAAGGGCCACAACCAGGCCCGATTTCTCGTGCAGGACCGAGCTGATCGAGGTCCACAAGGCTATCGTGGACAGCCTGAGGGACGAGATCGAACGGTCTGTGGGAAAGACGACCCGGGAATACCAAGCCTACCTGGAGGACTATAACCGGGTTTTCAAGACCTACCAGCGCACGGCCTCCATCGACGAGCTGATGGCGGGCGTTCTTAAGGCCAACATAGTATATAACGGTGACTACCACACCATGGCGCAGTCCCAGCGCATACCCTTGAGGATCCTGCGCGAGATTGCGCCCAAGCGGCCCGGGATGACCCTGGCCGTCGAGGTGGTTCAAATCGAGCACCAGGCTCTCCTGGACGCCTTCATATCCGGCGAGCTCCGGGAGGAGGATTTCTTAAGGAGCATTGACTATGACAAGACCTGGGGCTTCGCCTGGGACCACTACAGGGATCTTTTCGTATTCGCCCGGCAGCACGGGATCAGAGTCCTGGCCATCAATACCGAGCCCAGGGGGGGCAGGTGGGTCCTGAAGAAGCGCGACCGGGCGGCCGCCCAGGTGATTGCCAGGGAGTATCTTAGACATCCGGACGATCTCCTCTATGTCGTGGATGGAGATCTTCACCTCGCGCCATCCCACTTGCCCGCGATGGTTGACGAGCTCCTCGCGCCCTTCGACGAGCATCCGGAAACCGTGATTCTCCACCAGAACAACGAGGAAATCTACTGGGCCCTCGCCAAGAAGAGGCTCGAGCAGGAAACCGACGTGGTTCTCTTAAGGAAGGGCCAATACTGCATAATGAGCACGCCGCCCATTATCAAACTCCAGTCCTACTTCAACTGGATAGACAATACCCGCCAGCTCACGGCCCCGACATTCCGTAACTGGTATGTCGACCTGGTGGGCGAGGAAGATCTCTACAACCAGGTCTTGAAGCTGGTGAGAATAGTCGCCCGGTTCCTCGAGATCGAAACTGAGGACCTCGACGACTTCGTGGTCTACTCGCCGGCCGATCTTGATTTTCTCGATCGCCTGAGGCATGAGAGTGGACTCAGCCTGGAGGAGATAAAGGCCGTGGCCGCTCATCTGCGCACCAACGAGTCATACTTCATAGAGAACGGCAACATTATCTACATCGCAAACCTCTCGATCAATCACGCCGCGGAGGAAGCCACCCACTTCATCCACAAGGTCTGCGCCGGCCCGAGAAGAGCCGATCTCACCCAGGCCGAGGACTTCTACTGCCGCGTTATGCGGGAGGCCCTGGGCTTCTTCGGATCCAAGATCCTCAATCACAAGCGCCACTGCCACAGCCTTGAGGATTTCCGGCATCCGGAGCGGAGCCACCCCACGCTTCGCGCGGGCCGCATCGAGGAGCTCAAGAGAATCGGGACCTTCGTGAACGATCACAAGGCCTGGGAGCGGATGTTCCTCAACACGGGAAGGATGTGGCAACTGGAGGGCCCCACCTTCGAGCTGCCGCTCGCCATTCACCTTGGTGTCACCCATGCCCTGGGCTATATGCTGGGTAACCGGATCTTCGACACCCTGATGAGGGGCCGACTGGACAAGCAGGTCGTGCGCGACCTCTTCTTCATGAACTTCTCCGAGCTCGAGCAGTCCCTGCAGACTTATCTGGAATGGATTGCGCTTCTTGCGGAAGCGGAGAACTCATAGCAGGGGAGACTCCTCCCCCCCCCTCAGGCGCTCCGCGGACGTCCTATTCGATTCGCCCCACCGGAGCGAGGTAGATGACGAACTCATCCTTGCCGTCCACGCCCACGAGGGTGTCCATCCTGGCCTGGTCAAACGCTCCGATTGCGCAGGTACCCACACCGATCGCCGCGCATGCGATGTAGAGGTTCTGGCAGACATGACCCGAGTCAATCGCGATGGCCCGGTGTGAAAGATGACTGTAACGCCACTCGGTCCTGTAAGGAATGACGCTCCAAATGAAAACCACGGCTCCCTCGCCCACGAAGTTCTGGCCATGGCAGCCTTCGCCCACCCTGGCTACGGCATCGTCGACTTCACCCAACCGGCACATCTTCTCATCAAGCGGCAGGTAGCGATAGAGCCCGGGCTTCAGTCCCTCCACCCTGTTCACCACCAGATAGGTTTCGAAAGGATGCCTGTTCCCTCCCGAGGCCACGGTCCGCCGCACGGTCCCGCTCTCCAAGACTTCGCGCACTCCCTGGGTCGCCCAGAGCAGGAAGGAGAGCTCTTCCAGGCTGAGGCCGGCGTCCGTGAACTTCCTGTGGCTTTTCCGTCCCGCGAGGGCATCGATAACCGGGAGCTTCCCTACCGAGAGATCCGCTACCGCGATAAGATCGACCAGGGGAGCGCCTTCGGGGCAGGGCTTCTGGCGCGGCGGCACGGGTACTTCCTTTCTCTGATCGGTCTCCATGACTTTCCATTCAGGCCACTCCTTTGATTTAAGAAACTCGCGGCCTTCATCGATCAGGCTCATGGTATGCCTCCTTTCGCCAGCTCAGACTACCACACGGCGCTTGTCGCTCCAAACACATTGGGGACTCCGTCCGGCTTGGTTGGCTACTCTAACCCGATCAAGCAAAAAAGCAGATGAGCCCCTTGCCCATCTGTCAGAGATCCT
>JAUVJV010000294.1 GCA_030592245.1 Candidatus Eiseniibacteriota bacterium | reverse complement strand
GGGGACACCGACCTTATACCCGAGATGAAGTCGCTGAAGGTGGATATCGCCCTGCTGCCGGCCGGTGGCAGGTTCACCATGGATGAGGCCGAGGCCGCGGAGGCCGCGAACCTGATCAAGCCCAAAATCGCTATCCCCATGCACTGGGGCTCCATAGTCGGCACCCGGGAAGGCGCGGCCAGGTTCGTGGAACTCTGCGAGGTCCCTGCGAGAGTGCTCGAGAGTGAGGCCCTGGCCATAGATAAGTAGATCGCCCTGGGCAGACAATCACCTCACGAAAAAGGCCTCTATCACTCCCGCGGTCTTATCATCACCGAGCAGCCGCGCAAGCTCTATGGAGAAGGGCAAGATGGCGCTCACGCCGGCCGTGAGCACCTTCGCGCCGATGCAGATGGCATCATCCACCCTGATGGCCCCCTCGAACCAGCCCCGGGTGTTCTCGGTGATGTCACAGGCGAAGCGCCTGCCTTTGAGGAGCCCGGCTGCGCCGAGCACAAGGGGAGCACCGCAGATTCCGGCCACCGCCTTCCCTTCACCCGCGAATTCGCGGAGCAGGCCGAGGAGAGCCTGATCCTCACCAAGCGCCTGCGGAAAGCGGCCGGTCCCGGGATCCATGCCGCCGGGAAGAAAGATACCGTCGAACTCCCGGACCTTCACACCACCCAGGCCCGCAAGCGCAACATCGATCTCAAAGCCCATGGCCGTCTTTATCCGGCCCCGGCCGGTGGAGGCAAGGGTATCCCTGATACCGGGACGGAGACAGAAGAGCGGGAAGGTGACCTCCCAATCCGCGACACCCGGATACAGGACAACCAGAAGACGCCCAGCCATGCTACACTCTTGTTGGTAGCTATACTCCTGCCGGCAGCTGATCTCCTGTCAGTACTGGAATCAGGACCTGCCGAGACCCGATATGATCCTGACGGTGCTGGGAATCGCGATTACGATGGCAACCACTACGAGTACCCACCCGGTCCAGGCGGCAGGGACCCCGTAGTAATGCACCAGCAGCATTCCCAGTCCCATCCCGAACAGGAACTTGGCAAGGATGTGCAGGGTCAGCAGACTGGTCGGAAGGGATTTCAACAGGTCAAGGGATCTTCCGAACATACGCGTCCCTCCTATTCGACTCTGACATCATACGTGATCTTGGCCTTCTCACGCAACATCACGCCGACCGAACAGTACTTCTCCGTGGAGAGCTTGGCAGCTCTCCTGGCCTTGTCCTCGGTCAGCCCGTCACCCGAGATAGTAAATACCATGTGAATCTCTTCGAAGTATTCCGGCGCCTCGGCTCTTCGCTTGGTCTCTATATCCATCTCGAAACGCTTGATGTCCACTCTCATCTTCTCGAGGATCGAGACTATGTCCATTCCACTACATCCGCCCAGGGCCATGATCAGCAGGTTCATTGGGGTCGGGTACTTGCCCGATCCCCCGTATGCCTGGCCTGTATCCATCGTGAGCGAGGCGGCGGTCTCATTCTCGGCAACGAACCTCATCTCCCCGTCCCATTTGAGCTTAATCCCCACGAAGTGTCTCCTTCCCCCGCTGTTCTATAGAACCCGGCGGTTGATCCCCGCACAGATGCCCGGTTCCGGCAAGGCCCACGCCCCGGCACGGTACTTCCCAACCGGCCGGCACAGGTGCCATATCCCAACGCTGTTCTTCCCGACCTGCCGGGTGCTGATGGTTATTGGGTGCACATGGTTATTGAGTGCGCGTGATTATTGGGTGCGCATGATTATGTGGTAGCCGAACTTGGTCTCGACGATCCCCGAGACATCCCCGATTTCCAGGCCGAATGCGGCATCTTCGAATGGCCCGACCATCTGCCCCCTGGGGAAGAAGCCCAGGTCTCCACCCTTCTGTGAAGACGGGCAGTCGGAATAGGCCTTGGCGACCTCATCGAAGCTCTCGCCGGCCTCCAGCTTGGCGGCAAGATCCTCGGTCAGGGCCTTGGCCTCGGCCTGAGAACGCGTGGCCCCGGTTCTGGGGGCGCCGCTATGGGATATCAGGATATGGCTCGCCCTTATGTTTCCGGGCGGGCACGGCTGGACCACCTTAGGCTCTTCAACCTGCTTGGCGGCGTCGACCGTCTCAGGGGCTTCGGCCTCCTCCTTCGAAGAACATCCGGCCATAAGCGCCATGGCCAGCACCAGCATCAGAACAAGACCTCTCACAGTGTCCTCCTCTCCATGTCATCCGGACTGCGTCATCTGAAAGTTACCGGGTTGAACGTTACTTGCCCGGAGGTTACCATAGAGACCAGGGAGGGTCAATATCAAGGTGTCAGGTGCCTCAGCAACCAGGTTGATCAGGGAACGCGGAGCCGAGCTCGGAGTAGACGGGATCGGTATCTGCGATGCTGGCCCTCTCACAGAGACCAGGACCTCTATCGAGGCAGCGGTCAGCCGCGGGCTCATACCACCGGAAGAGGCGCCTGGTGAACGGGCCCTGGCCCGACTTACCACCCCGAAACTTCATCTTAAGAGCATCCGGTCGATAGTCTCGGCGTATCAGGCCTACCCGGCGGACAGGCCGGATGAGACCGGTCCGCTCTACGGAGTGATTGCCCCCTACACCCGCGCCAATTACTACAAGGACCTCAAGGCGAGGCTCCAGGAACTTGCGGCCTTCATGAATGAGCAGTTCGGCTGCAAGACCAAGGCATTCTCCTGCTATGTGACGCTGGCCGAGAAGCCCATCGCCCGCAAGGCCGGGCTCGGTTTCTATGGAAAGAACGGCGTGATAATAACCAGGCAGCACGGCTCCTGCGTCGTGCTGGGAGAGATCCTGACCGACCTTGAGCTGGACCCTGACCCGCCGCTGGAGGCGGACTGTGGAAGCTGCCGCATCTGCGTGGACGCCTGTCCCACCGGGGCAATTCCCGAACCACATATGGTTGAAAGGAATCGCTGCATCCAGTTCTTATCCGGCCGAAGGCGTGTCATACCTCTCGATATCCGGGATATGTGGCAGGACAGGCTCTATGGATGCTCCACTTGTCAGGACGTCTGCCCCTTTAACCAGAGCCGCGCCCAGGTCAGTCGCGCCGTGCCCCATGGCAGCGTGGGCGGCTCTATCGCCCTTGAGGACGCGCTCACCATGGATGATGCCCTGTTCCAGAAGCGCTTTGAGGATAACCAGATCGGGACGCGCGAACCGGCCATCTTGAGGCGGAATGCCGTATTGGCGGCGGCGCATTCCGGGGCCGAGGCTCTCCTGCCCCTGGTCATCAAACTGACCCGGGACCCGGACCCCATGATCAGGCGCCACAGCCTCTGGGCGATCCGGAAGATGCGAGGGCCCAGCTCAGCACCCATCCTGAGGGGCGCCCTGAGTGTCGAGAAGGAGCCGGAGATCATAGCCGAAGTGAAGACTTTGCTTGACGGATTGGACACCTTGTCATAGTATTGAGCTAGGAAGGTTTGGACATCGAACTATTAAATGAAGCTCTCTGAAATCATTATTCCTAAGAGGATAAACCTCAACCTCAAGTCCACCACGAAGGACGGGGTGCTTGAGGAGCTGGTTAAGCTGCTTAACCTCGACACTCACGCCCGGGAAACCGTACTCCGTACCCTTCTTGCCCGCGAAGAGATGGGCTCCACCGGTATCGGTAAAGGCGTCGCCATCCCGCATTGCCGCTCCCTCGTGGTCAGCAAAGTTGCGGTGGCTGTCGGAAGGTCCAAGACGGGTGTGAGCTTTAAGTCGATAGACAAAAGGAAGGCCTTCCTCTTCGTCCTCATTGTCGCGCCACCGGTTGGCGATCCTCCCGGCGACTATCTCATTGCCCTCGGTACCGTGGCCCAGGGGGCGAGAGTTCTGACCAAGGACAAGCGCTTCAAGAAAATCAGGGATGTCAGGCAATTCATGAAACTCATAGAGGAACTGGAAGAATGAATCCTCAGCTCCGGGTCCTGATCGCACTTCAGGACATTCTCCTGCTCTTGAGAGATGCCAAAGACCCCGGCCAGAAGAGAGTCCTCGGAAAGTTGGGTCTCAAGATAAACAAACTTGAAACCCTGGAAACAACCAAAGCCGATCTCGAGCGCCAGCTGAGCCCCTCCATACTCAGTC
>JAUVJV010000168.1 GCA_030592245.1 Candidatus Eiseniibacteriota bacterium | reverse complement strand
CACTATATGGACGAAGCGGAGTACTGTGACCGCATTGCTCTCATCTACCGGGGCGAGCTGATTGCCATGGACACGCCCGCCACGCTTAAGGCGGAAACCATGCAGGAGGATGTCATCGAACTCGTGTGCGACCGGCCCCAGGAGGCGATGGGCTTCATCGAGCATCTCCCCGAAGTGAAGGAAGCGGCGCTCTTCGGACGCGGCCTGCATATCGTGGCCGAGGACGCCCGGGTGGCTATGCCTGCCATAACAAGTGTTTTGCGGGAGAACAACTGTCCGGTCGAACGGATCGAGCAGATCGTCCCCTCGATGGAGGACGTGTTCGTCTCTCTTATCGAGGCGCGGGACCGTCTCGAACAGCCCCAGGAGGAGGTTCGCCGATGAAACTTTTCCGCGTCTGGGCCATTGCCCGCAAAGAGTTCATCCACATCGTGCGCGATCCTCGCAGCCTGGGCATGGCGATTGCTATCCCCATGCTGCTCCTGGTCCTCTTCGGCTTCGCCTTGACGCTGGATGTGGACAATGTGCCGGTTGTCGTATGGGACCAGAGCGGCACCCATGACAGTCGTGAGTTCGTCAGCCAGTTCGCCGGATCTCACTACTTCAACATCCGCGCCTATGTCCGCAGCTACCGCGAAGTCGAACGCGCCATCGACTCCGGACAGGCGCTGGCGGCGGTCATCGTGCCATCGGACTTCGCCGACCAGATCCTAGCGGGTCGAGACGTTCCGGTTCAGATGATCGTCGACGGCAGCGACGCCAATACCGCGACGATCGCCATGGGATACGCCCGTGTTGTAGCGTTCATCTACTCACAACAGGTGGCGCTGCGAGAGGTTCAGCGCGTGGGCGGTAAGACCCTTGCCGCACCGATCGAGGTTCGACCGCGCGTATGGTACAACCCCGACATGGAGTCCAGGAACTACATCATCCCCGGCCTGATTGCCGTGATCATGATGGTCATCGCGGCCTTGCTGACCTCCCTGACCGTTGCCCGCGAATGGGAGCGCGGGACCATGGAGCAGCTCATCTCTACTCCCGTTCGCGGCCCCGAGCTAATCATGGGGAAGCTCTTGCCGTATTTTGCCATTGGAATGCTGGACGTTCTCCTGGCCGTACTGATGGGCGAGTTCATCTTCCATGTCCCCCTCCGCGGCAATGTGGCTCTGCTGTTCGGCATGGCCGGCATCTTCCTGGCCGGCGCACTCTCGCTGGGCATGATGATCAGCATCGTCACCAAGAGCCAGCTTCTGGCCAGCCAGCTGGCCATGGTGCTCACGTTTCTGCCCTCGTTTCTACTGTCCGGGTTCATGTATGCGATTAGCAATATGCCGCGGCCCCTTCAGATCATCACCCACCTGATTCCAGCCCGCTACTTCATTGCGCTCCTGAAGGGACTTTACTTGAAGGGTATCGGACTGGAGATCCTGGCGATGGAAGCTGGGCTCCTCGCTGCATTTGGTGTCGTGGTAATGACCGTCGCCAACATGAAGTTCAAGAAGAAGGTGGCCATATGAGCTTCGAACGCATCAAACGCATGTTGGTGAAGGAGTTCATCCACATCTTTCGCGACCCGAAGATGAAGGGCATAATCTTCCTGATGCCGATTGTCCAGGTGATGGTCTTCGGTTACGCCGTGACAACCGACGTGAAGAACGTCGCCACCGCGGTCTTCGATCTTGACAACAGTATAGCCAGCCGCGAGCTCGTCACCCGTTTTGTGAAATCCGGCTACTTCGACGTGGTCGCCCACATACAGGATGAAGATCAGGTGCGCGACGTCCTCGACCGCGGGACGGTGCGTGCGGTGCTCCGCCTCAACAAAGGGTTCGAGCGGGAACTCCGGGCAGGCCGCACGGCCCAGCTTCAAGTGCTCCTGGACGGCACCGACTCCAATACCGCCGGCATCGTTCTTGATTACAGCGCCCGCATCGCGGGTGAGCTCTCGCAGGCCATCCTCATCAAGCGCGTATCGCGCCTCAAAGGCGAGTTCAATCCACCGGCCGGCGTGGATATGCAAACACGCGCCTGGTTCAATGAGAACCTGGAGAGTCGGAACTTCTACGTGCCCGGCGTGATCGCCATCCTGGTTATGCTCATCACCCTGATGCTCACCAGCATGGCCGTGGTCCGGGAGAAGGAGGTCGGCACCATGGAACAGATCATGGTCACGCCAATCACCCCTGATGAGTTCATTCTCGGCAAGAGCCTCCCGTTCTCGCTGATCGGTTTGGCCGACGTGATCGTCATCACGCTGATCGCCGTCTTCTGGTTCGGCGTCCCCATCCGCGGTGACCTGGTGCTGCTCTTCCTTTCCACAGCGCTCTACCTGATGACAACGCTTGGAGTCGGCCTCCTGATCTCCACGGTAAGCCAGACCCAGCAGCAGGCCATGATGAGCACGTTCTTTTTCTACTTCCCCGCCGTCCTGCTCTCCGGCTTCATGTTCTCCATTGCCAACATGCCGGAGCCGATCCAGTGGCTCACTTATCTCAATCCACTCCGCTATTTTCTGGTGATTATCCGGGGAATCTTTCTGAAGGGCGTTGGACCTTCCGTGCTGTGGCCGCAAATGCTGGCACTCGCGACCATGGGCTCCTTGACCTTATGGGCCGCATCGCGGCGTTTCCGCAAGACAATGACGTAGATGGAACAGACAGATGAACACGAGCTGCAGTCCCCGCAAGGTATTTGAGAGAAGCGGCGTGCGGCCGCTTTGTGACTGATGGTTGGCGGCCTCTGTCGCGCAACGGCGCCGGCAGTCGCAGCGCCAGAACAGCACGACACATGATCGCGGGAAGCGCTGGAAGTCAAGCGCGCGCTATGATATAAGAAGGAATACGAGTTTGCGAAAGGAGACCCCTGTGAAAGACTTCAAGATGCTTACCACTTTGGCAGTTGCCCTTCTGCTGGCCGTTCCATCCCACGCGGGCTGGCGCGATGATCTTGCTGAGATTATCGAGATGGAGCCCGGAGATGACCGGGTGAGCAAGGTGGAGAGAATCGCAAGGGTTGAGCCAGGTTGGGAGGAAGTGGCCGCGCTTATCCGGGGCCTTGAGTTTCCGGAGGTCGAGACCGGGGAGTTCGTGCTCGGCACGACATTGTGCATCGATGATGTGGAGCGCCCCTTTGTGCTTTATATTCCGTCGGGTTACGAGCCCGCCCTACCGGCGCCGCTGCTGGTCCGGTTGCACGGAGGCGTCGGACGCGGGGACATCATCCCCGAGCCGCTTGAGTATGTAAAGGAAGACGAGTTCATTCCCGTCGCTGAAGAGAGAGGTTGGATGGTGCTCTATCCTCTCGGGCAGATGGGCGCGACCTGGTGGGACGACGTGGGAATGGCGAACATCCGCAATCTTGTGAGGACGGTCAAGCGTGGATACAATATCGATGATGACCGCCTCTGGCTGGAAGGTTTCTCCGACGGCGCCTCGGCAGGCTTTACCCACGCCATGGTAGTTCCCAATGACTATGCCGCCATAGTGGCCCTCAACGGCCATATGGGTGTTGGAAGCATCAACGGCGACCTTCACCTCTATGCTCCAAACCTCTCGAACACGCCCATTTATGCTGTTACCACTAAAGCAGATGAGCTCTATCCATCCGATAAGATGAGGCCCACTTTCGAGATGGCTGTGAAGGCCGAAGCCAATGTCCTTTACCGTGAACTCGAGGGCGCGCACGATTTCGGCTACGCCGAGACTGAAATGCCCCGGATAGTCCGCTTCCTCGAGCGTCACGGGCGGGAACCCTTCCCATCAAAGATCGTCTGGGAGACAGGTGAGGCCAGGTTCGGGCAGTGCAGATGGTTCAAGATCGATGAAGTGACCACGGGCGATATCGAGAACTGGCACAAGGAGTTCAACACGGCCCTGGTCGATGAGCGTATCACCGTGGGCTTCGTACCTGACTACACGTTCGAAGGCGAGGGTGTCAAGGTGAGCTCGGTTGTTGAAAAGACGGCAGCCGAGGCCATGGGCCTGGAGGCGGGGGACATCATCATTCGCGGCCCGCGGATGCCCGTCAAGGACCTTGACGGGCTGGTCGCATACAAGGCCACGCTCGAAAGGGGAAGCCCCATAGAGCTGACAGTACTTCGCGAGGGAGGCGAGAAGACCTTAAGCGACAACCTGCCCGAGAAGGCCAATTACCTTATCTTCAAGCGCGAGATCCCCTCGGGACTCGCCCATGCAGGCTACTACGCAAACAGGATCTGGGTAAAGACATCCCGGGTTGGCGCTTTCAGCATTCTCATACATCCTGACATGGTCAACCTGGACGACCCGGTCACTGTGACCTGGAACGGCAAGGTGGTACACGAGGAGCCTGTCAAGCCCGACGTTGCATTCATGATTGAGAACTTCCTTGAGAACCGGGACCGCAGACTGCTTTACGTGGCAAGACTCGAGTTCGATGAGCCATAGCAGTGTCATGCCTTTCGGCACGACGGCCTTTGCCAGGTGCAACCCCCGGATGCCCGATTGAGTCTAACTAATGTCGACCAACCAAGAAGGAGGATTGATATGAGGTTCTTTCTGGTGTCCATGGCTTTGGTGCTCGCGCTCAGTTCAGTGGCTTTCGCCCACTGCCAGGTACCCTGCGGCATTTACGACGATGAGACGCGGCTTGACATGTTGAGGGAGAACATCACCACCATCGAGAGGGCCATGAAGATGATCCCGGATCTCTCGGATGATGCAGAACTCAACCACAACCAGATCGTCCGCTGGATCGAGGCCAAGAACCATCATGCGGATGACATTGCCCATATCGTCAGCTGGTATTTCCTGCAGCAGCGGGTGAAGCCAGTTGATGCGGGTGATGAGACCGCCTACAAAGCTTATGTTCATAAGCTCACTCTGCTTCACGGCATGCTTGTCCAATCGATGAAGGCCAAGCAGACTACCGACCTGACGCATGTTGAGGAGCTGAAGACGCTCCTCGATGATTTCACCAAGGCCTACATGGTAGGAAAGTGAACCGGCAGGGGACACGCCACTGAGTTTGGCTCTCCGGGAAAAGGGCCTGGCCGCTCACCTTCATGCGCACTGTCCCACTTCCGCAATCCCGGGTGATTGAGGCCCACACGATGCCCGTCGTGGCCGGCGCATTCCTAGGCGCGGCCTTCGTGATGCTTACGGCGCACTGTCCCGTTCAGCCTCCTCATCGCTACCCTGCGGTAGCGCCTCACCCAATTAAGTATGGTGTCCCCTCAGTTCTGGTGGCATAATCGAAACCCTGGAAGGAGGGAATCAATGAAACACCCATACCGGGTTATGTGCATTGCGATGGCCATCGCGGTATCATTGGCTCTGTCGTGTTCGAAGGAACAGGGCCGACTTACTCTTATGATAGGAGGGGCCCCGGCGGAGCTCGACTACTGGGAGACCCTGCTCGAGGATTTCACAGAGAACACGGGAATCGAGGTCGGCCTCATGCGCCAGCCCACCGATACCGACCAGCGACGGCAGAGCCTCATTGTCCCTCTTAAAGCCGGGGAAGGCGACCCTGACGTGTTCCTTATGGACATAGTCTGGATCGGCCAGTTCGCCGCTTCAGGATGGCTCGAGGGCCTGGAGCCCATGATGGCCGTGGACAACTTCGAGACATCCCCCTTCTTTAGCCGGGTCATAGATCTGGCAGATACCTATGAAGGCAGGCTGATTGCCCTTCCGGTCTACGTCGATGCCGGCTTGCTATACTACCGGGCAGACCTTCTGATTGAATACGGCTTCACATCACCGCCGGCGACCTGGGCCGACCTGGTCAGAATGTCGGTCCAGATTCAGGCGGCCCAGCGGATGACCAATCCAGACTTCTGGGGATTCGTCTGGCAGGGCGCGCAATATGAAGGCCTCGTCTGCACCT
>JAUVJV010000373.1 GCA_030592245.1 Candidatus Eiseniibacteriota bacterium | reverse complement strand
GGGAGGTGCCTCTTTATGATTATCAGGTACCGACTTGTGAATTCACAAGTCGGTACCTGACCCCACTTTTGTGAATTTGCCTGCTCCAAGGCTGCTCGTGGGGTTATTCGCGGGCTATTCCACCCTGAGCATGAAACACTTAAGATAATCGGTCTCAGGCACACCAAGCAGGGATGGATGATCCTCCGGCTGGCCTCCGATCCCGAGCACCGCCACCTGCTTTCGGACCTGGCCCGCGGCCTTGCCCAGGATCTCCCTGAGCTTCTCCCGTGATACATGATGCGAGCATGAGCAGGTCACAAGGATGCCACCCGGACTGAGGAGTCCCATCGCAAGACGGTTCAGATGCAGGTAACCCCGTTCGGCGCCATGGCGGCCCTTCCGGGACCTTGCGAGTGACGGGGGATCCAGGAGGATCACCCCGAACTTCTCCCGGTTCGAGGCCAGGACCTGGAGTTCATCGAAGGCATCGGCGGTGCGAAACTCGGTCTGGTCGGTGAGACCGTTGCGCTCGGCGTTCTTCTGGGCAAGCCGTATGACGGAATCCGAATAATCCAGACCCATAACGTGCTCCGCCCCCGCACCCGCGCACATCAGCGACCAGGCACCCGTATAGCAGCAGCAGTCCAGCACCCGCTTACCCTTCACATGGGGCAAGGCGAGCTTCCGGTTCTCGCGCTGATCGATATAGAAGCCGGTCTTGTGACCCTTGATCACATCCACCTCGATCTCTACCCCACCCTCGACACTACTTCCGGAACCGCCTCCGACCCCACCCTCCCGGATCACCACTTCCCCTTCCAGGCTCCCCTTTGCGATCTCGGTATAGCGCTCGAGACCCTCGGCCTCTCTTGAGAGCGAGTCATTCCGGAGTACGATCGCCCGGGGCTTAAGAACCGATTCCAGGTCACCCACTATCCGGTCCTTCCACGTCTCCCAGAAGAGGGTCTGAAGCTGGGCCACTACCACGTCGCCGTACTTATCCACCACCAGGCCGGGGAGGAAGACCGCCACGGCATTTACGAGTCTCACCGCATCGGCCGCGAGATGCTCCCTCCGGCCAACTGCCCTCCTGAGACGCTCACCGAATGTGGCCTCATCGAAGGCGGCCCGGGCTCCTCGGGCCAGCAATCTCACCGAAATCAAGGACTTAAGGTTAATATACCCTATCCCCAGCTTGGCCTTGCGGGAGTCCTCCACCCACACGATATCGCCAGCAGAGAAGTCGCCGCCGGTCTCGGCGATCTCATTCCGGTAGATCCAGAGGTGGCCTTCCCGGATGCGCACATCTTCGCCGGGACTAAGGCGGACCCAACCGGTGGCATCAGACATGATCAGGCCTTTTCTGGCGGGGTGATGCCCAACTTCTGCATCTTCTTGTACAGATTGCTTCGCTGCATGTCGAGGATCTTGGCGGTCCTGGAGATATTCCACTTGTTCTCGGCGAGCTTCTTCTCGAGGAAGCGCTTCTCGGATAGCCCCTTGAATTCCTCATAGGTCCGGGCATCCTCCCAGACATCGCCTCCCACGGAAAGCCCTTCTCCCAGGGGCGGAAGGTCATCGGCCTTGAGCTCGTCCGAGCGCGACGTGATCACCATACGCTCTATGATGTTCCGAAGTTCCCGGACATTGCCGGGCCAGGCATGGGCGGAGATCTCCTCGAGGAGGCGCTTGTCCATTGTCTTGGTCTTAAGCCCGTAGATATCACAGTAGACCCCGAGGAAAAACTCGGCAAGGACGGGGATATCCTCCTTCCGTTGCCGGAGCGGCGGGATATGAAGCGGAACCACGTTCAGCCTGTAGTAGAGGTCCTCCCGGAAATCCCCCCCGGCGATCAGGGCCTTGAGGTCCTTATTTGTGGCCGCGATCAGCCTGACATCGACCTTCACGGTCTCGGTGCCGCCCACACGCTCGAACTCTCCCTCTTCAATCACGCGCAAGACCTTGGCCTGCACCCTGGCGCTCATGTCCCCGATCTCATCCAGGAAAATGGTGCCGCCGTCCGCCAGCTCGAACCTTCCGGGCCGCCTGGCCGCGGCGCCCGTGAAGGCGCCCTTCTCATGGCCCAACAGTTCGCTCTCGATCAGGTCATCCGGGATTGCAGCGCAGCAGACCTCCACGAACCTTCCCTCCGCCCGCGGCGAGGCCTTATGGATGGCCCGGGCGACGATGCCCTTCCCCACGCCGTTTTCCCCTGTGATCAGGATCCGCGCCTGGGATGGCCCTATGGTCTCGATGGTCTGGACGATCTCAGCAATCGCAGGGCTCTCTCCCAACAGCCTGAAACCCTTGGTCAGGGTCTGCTCCAGGGAGACCTTCTCATCATTCAGCCTCCCGCGCTGGACGGCGTTCCTCACCGTGAGGAGCATCCTGTCCCGGTCCGGGGGCTTCTCGAAGAACTCGAAGGCCCCGATCCTGGTGGCCTCCACGGCTATCTTGATATCCGCGTGGCCCGATACCATTATGACCGGAAGATCCGGATCAGACTCGGTCACACGGCGCAAGACCTCCATCCCATCCATTCCCGGCATCTTGATATCGAGGAGCACGGCGTCCAGGTCGCCCTCGGCGATGCGATCAAGCCCCGCCTGACCGGCTTCAGCCTCAAAGACATTGTAGCCCTCATATTCGAGCACCCGGCGCAAGGCAATGCGGATGTCCTTTTCGTCATCGATGACCAGCACTCGTCCCTTGCCTGTACTCACGTGTTATGCCCCTTCCGGGTCGGCGTGGATAGACATTATCTGAACGAAGAGGATAGGGCGCCCCTCCTTGGCTTCGCTATCAGAATTAGACCACATCTTATGCCCTTCTCAAAGCAGGAAATCGTCCATGCTATCTGCTTCTCCCCGCTCAATAATGTATTCCTTTGAAGCTATAACCGCGGCCGGCTTTCTGGGTTCCTTTCGGGCAGGCTTGGTGAGCTGCTTCTCCACCTTGGCGGCGGGCTTGGCGGTCTGTTTCTTCTCCACCTTGGCGGCGGCGACCCTCTTTCCGACCCGCTGTTTAGCCCTGGGAGTGGCATTTGCCACCGCTGCTTGAGCTGTCACCGCGACTGGAGCTGCCGCAGCGACTCGTTGGGCCATGGGCACCGCGATCTCAACCACCTCAGGCCCTTCTCCCTTACCCATACCTCCGGCAAGGGCTTCGATATAGAGCTTCGCGTCCCTCAGCTGAGAAAGATTGAGTGAGTACTCGACTTCCTTGCCCTTTCTCAGATGATTGATGAGTGACG
>JAUVJV010000100.1 GCA_030592245.1 Candidatus Eiseniibacteriota bacterium | reverse complement strand
CTCGCCACGTACCCCTCTTCAACCTGAGTATCGGCATCAGGCGCTTGCTTTCCGGACTTCTCCTGCTTTCCGGGCTTCCCCTGCTTTCCCTGCTTCTGCTGCTTGATCTTCTTCTCCTCAGCCACTTTTACCTAACCCTCACTTAAGCCTTACCTATGATCTCATTGCACTTCCCGCACTGCCGGACGCGGCGTCCATCTGCCAACCGGGCCCTCTTGGGGCGGCTGCCCTCTCCACAGCGCGGGCAGACTACCATTACATTTGAAACATGAATCGGTGCTTCCTTCTCGATCAGCCCTCCGGGCTGCATCCTTGATTTGGGCTTGGTGTGTCTCTTGATGAAATTGATGCCCTCAATAATGATGCGTTTGTTCTCTGGAAACACCTTCAGGACCTTCCCGGTCTTACCCCGGTCATCTCCTGAAATAACCATCACCGTGTCATCTTTTGCGACCCGCATCGATTGTCTCTCCTCCACTAGACAACTTCAGGAGCAAGCGAGACGATCTTCATGAACTGCTTGTCCCTTAGTTCCCGGGCCACGGGGCCGAATATCCTCGACGCCTTCGGCTCCTTGTCGTCGTTTATCAGGACTGCCGCGTTCTGGTCGAAGCGGATGTACGACCCGTCAGGCCTTCTGTGCTCCTTCCGGGTCCTCACCACCACCGCCTTCACCACGTGTCCCTTCTTGACCTCGCCGCCCGGTAACGCGTCCTTCACCGTAACCACGATGATGTCCCCGATCCTGGCATACCGCCTGAAGGAACCCCCGAGAATCCTGATGCACTGCGCCGTCTTGGCTCCCGAGTTGTCTGCAATCGTCAGCATTGTTTCAACTTGTATCATTGTTAACCTGTCCTACTCAGCTTTCTTGACTATCTCGACCACTCGCCATCTCTTCAGCTTGCTAAGGGGTCTTGTCTCAGCAATCCTCACCAGGTCCCCATCACCACACTGGTTCTTGTCATCATGGGCGTAGAAGTGGGGAGTTCTTCTCACGACTTTGCCGTAGATCGGATGTCTCAGACGCCTCTCAACAGCCACCACAACGGTCTTGTCCATCTTGCTGCTGACGACAAAACCTGTCTTAGTCTTCCTTTCAGTCCCCTTCATTTCCCACTGCCTCTTTCTTGGTTTCCGCCGTCACCGCTTCTCCTGTCCCAGCCTCTGCCGAGCCCGGCAGCCTGATCTTGCCCAGCTCGTCTTCCCGCAAGATGGTTATCACTCTCGCGATATCCCTCTTCACTTCCCGGAGCCTCAAAGGATTGTCGAGCTTCTGGGTAGAGACCCTGAAACGCAGGTTGAAAAGCTCTTCCCTTAAGTCTCTCAATATCCTCTCGAGCTCCTCTCTGGTAAGTTCTCTGTACTTCTCGGGCTTCATCGCTTCACACCCTCTCTACTCAAGAACCTGGTCTTGATAGGGAGTTTCCTGGCGGCCAGCAGCATGGCCTCCTTGGCCAGTGCGTCGTCGACTCCCGCAAGTTCGAAAAGGATCCTCCCGGGCTTTACCACAGCCACGTAATACTCCGGGTTGCCCTTGCCCTTACCCATCCTGGTCTCCGCAGGCTTAACCGTCACGGGCTTATCCGGAAAGATCCTGACCCAGATCTTCCCGCCACGCTTCACGTGCCTCGTGATAGCAACCCTGGCGGCCTCGATCTGCCTCGAGGTAATCCACGCCGGCTCGAGGGCCTGCAAGCCATACTCACCGAACCCGATAGTGCTGCCCCTCCAGGCGATTCCCTTCATCCTGCCGCGCTGTTGTTTTCTGTATTTTACCCGCTTGGGACTAAGCATTGCCTGGCTCCTCTCAAGTACGCTCTTCCGCTACCGCTTTCTCCGGGAAGATCTCGCCATGGAATATCCACACCTTCACCCCGATCGTCCCGTAGGTAGTGAATGATGTCGCCCTGGCGTAGTCCACATCAGCACGAAGCGTGTGAAGCGGAACCCGTCCCTCCATATAATGTTCGCATCTGGCCATCTCTGATCCGGACAGCCTTCCCTTGCACTGGATCTTTATTCCCTTGGCCCCCGCGCGCCGTGACGACGCGAGCGCCTTCTTCATGGCTCTCCTGTGAGAAACCCTCTGTGCCAGCTGGTGAGCGATATGCTCGGCCACGAGCTGCGCATCAAGTTCCGGCTTCTCGACTTCCTGTATGTTGACGTGTATCTCTTTCTTGGTTATGTGCTGCAGCTCGTCCCGCAGCTGGTCCACTTCGGTACCCTTCCTTCCGATCACGATTCCCGGCCTGGCCGTGTGAATGGTGACCGTGATCTTCTTTGGGGCACGGTCTATGACCACCTTGGATATCCCTGCCCGGTGGAGCCTGCTGGTTATGTACTTCCTGATGAAAATGTCCTCGCGAAGAAGCTCGGGATAGTCCTTCTTCGCAAACCAACGGGAATCCCATGTCTTCACGATACCGAGTCTTATACCAATAGGATTAGTCTTCTGCCCCAAATCAGACCCCCTTATTTCTTCCTGGTCTTCGTCTTCTTCTTTGTCTTGGTTTTCTTGACGGCCGCCGCCTTCCGCACCTTCCTGGAACCCTTAAGCTCCTCCGGCACATCCGTGGAGACCACGACCTTTATGTGACTCATCCGCTTCCTGATCTTGGACGCTCTTCCGTATGCCCTCGGCCGCCACCGGGGCATGATGGGACCCGGATCTACGATCGCGTTCTTCACATAGAGCTCATCCACATCGAGCTTGCCGGTCCCCTCCTTGTCCACAGCATTGGCGATCGCCGACTGGAGGGTCTTGATGATGATCTCCCCGGCCCGCCTGGGCGTATACTCGAGCACAGCCAACGCCTCATTCACCGGCTTACCCTTGATCAGGTCAGCCGTGAGCTTCGCCTTCCTGGGCGAGATAACAACAAATCTACTAATCGCAAGTGCTTCCATAAGGCGTTCCTCACCTAACCTTTGATGTACGCTCGGCAAGCTTGCCGCCATGCCCGCGGAAAGTCCTGGTCGGCGCGAACTCACCCAGCTTATGACCGACCATGTTCTCCGTAACAAAGATGGGAATGAACTTGTTGCCGTTATGAACCGCGAGTGTATGGCCCACGAACTCGGGAGATATGGTCGAAGCTCTTGACCATGTCCTGATGACCCTCTTGTCACGGGTCCGGTTAAGCTCGTCGATCTTCTTGAGCAACTTCGGATGTACGTACGGACCTTTTTTCAGAGATCGAGGCATTCTCGACTATCCCCCCCTATTTCTTCCTCTTCTTCTTTTTTCTCACGATTAACTTATCGCTGTTCTTTTTCTTTCTTGTCTTGTAGCCCTTGCTCGGCTGGCCCCAGGGCGAACACGGATGCCGTCCGCCGGAGCTCTTGCCCTCGCCACCACCCATGGGGTGGTCGATGGGGTTCATCACCACGCCCCTGACCTTGGGCCTGCGCCCCAACCACCTGGTCCTCCCGGCCTTGCCACCTGTCAGGCTCTCATGGGAGACATTACCGACCTGGCCGATCGTGGCCAGGCACTCGAGCCTGGCAAGCCTGACCTCACCGGACGGCATCTTCAGGTGAGCATACTTCCCTTCCTTGGCCACCAGTTGCACCAGCGTGCCCGCGCCGCGCGCTATCTGGCCCCCCTTGCCGGGCGTGAGCTCCACATTGTGAACCTCGGTTCCCAGCGGCACCTCCCGCAGGGGAAGAGCGTTCCCCACCCTGATATCCGACCCCGGTCCGGACACTATGGTGTCCCCCACCGAGAGCCCCACAGGGCAGAGCACGTAACGCTTCTCACCGTCGACATAATGGAGAAGCGCGATCCTTGCGGACCTGTTGGGATCGTACTCGATGGTGGCAACCTTCGCCGGGATCCCGTGCTTGTCACGCCGGAAATCGATGATTCTATAGGAGCGCTTGTGTCCACCGCCCCTGTGCCGCATCGTGATGCGGCCCTGATTGTTTCTGCCGCCCGTCTTCCTCAGCGGTGCCAACAGGCTCTTCTCCGGAGTAGTCCGGGTCACCTCCTCAAAAGTGGAGGTGGTGCGGTACCGCAGTGTCGGAGTGGTCGGCTTGTATTTCTTGATCGCCATCGTTTACACCTGCTCGAATAAGTCTATTGATTGGCCTTCTTCAAGCGTGACAACGGCCTTCTTCCAGTCCGGCCGCTTGCCCGAAAACACGCCCATCCGCTTGACCTTGCCATGCACGACGAGTGTCCTAACATCCTTGACCTTCACATTGAAAATCTGCCTCACGGCCTGCTTGATCTCTATTCGGTTCGCATCCCGCGCTACCTGGAAGAGATACTTGTTCCCGGTCTCTCGGAGCCTGGATCCCTTCTCCGTTACCAGGGGCTTCAGGATTATGGATCGTGGGTCTCTCACCGTCCTAGCACCTCCGCAATGACTCCAACCGCATCCTTGTCCAGAACCACCACTTCCGAATTGAGGATGTCATAGACATTGACGTCCCTCGCGACAGTGGTCCTGGCTCCGGGAATATTACCGGTAGCCCTGATCATGTCCTCACTCTTCGCGGCAAGCACGAAAAGGCACTTCTTGCCCTCGACGCCCAGCGAACGCATCAGTCCGACAGCTTGCTTGGTCCTGGGCTCGCTCAAGTCCAGGGACTCCACGACCTTCAGCTCCCCATCTTTCACCTTGCCGGACAGGGCCGCCCGCACCGCGAGCCGCCGGACCTTCTTGGGCAGGCGGGTTGAGAAGCTCGACGGCTTGGGACCATGCGCCACCCCACCTCCGATCCAGACCGGAGAGGCGGCGGTTCCCGCCCGCGCTCTTCCCAATCCCTTCTGCTTCCAGGGCTTCTTACCACTGGCTCTCACCTCGGACCTTGTCTTGGTCGCCCTGGTGCCCTGCCGCTGATTGGCAAGATACGCCTTCACGGCCTCATGCAGCACATGGGTCTTCGCTACAACGCTGAAAACGCTGTCGGGAAGATCCATCTTGCCAGAACTTGTACCGTCTTTCGTTACGACTTCGAATTCCATCGCAGTGTCTTCCCCTATGCTTTCCCGGTTACCATGACGTAGCCATTTGCATGGCCCGGCACGGCGCCCTTGACCGCAATCAGGTTCTTTTCCAGGTCAACCTGCACTACCTCAAGATTACTTACGGTCTTTTTGCGATTGCCCGTCTGACCGGGCATCTTCCTGTTCTTCCAGACCTTGGCGGGCGTTGCGCACTGTCCGATCGACCCGGCCTCGCGGCTTGACTTGCTGCCGTGAGTAGCGGGTCCTCCGCTGAAACCCCACCTCTTCACCACACCCTGAAAACCCTTGCCCTTGGTGAAGCCCGTCACCTTCACCCGCTCGCCGATCTTGAACAGCTCGGCCGTTATCTGGGCGCCGACGTCAAAGCCCGACACATCATCCATCCTGAGCTCCCTCAGGAGATGGGTAGGCTGCTGCCCGGACTTGGCAAAATGCCCGGCTCTGGCCTTATTGGTCCGTTTTGCCTTGCGCTTTCCGAAACCTATCTGGATGGCGTCGTAGCCGTCAGAATCCTTGGTTTTCACCTGGATCACCGGGCACGGACCAACCTCAATGACGGTTACCGGGACGGCACGTCCCTGGTCATTGAAGATCCGGGTCATACCTAACTTTTTCCCAATGATGCCTTTCATTCCACCACCTCTCTCGAGCGGAACACACCTACACCTTTATTTCGATGTCCACCCCGGCAGGAAGATCGAGCTTCATCAGGGCCTCGACGGTCTGGGGCGTAGAGTCCCAGATATCGATCAGCCTCTTATGAGTCCGAATCTCAAACTGCTCTCGTGATTTCTTGTCAACATGGGGCGAACGAAGCACGGTATAGACCGACCTGTTGGTCGGCAGGGGCACCGGCCCTGCGACCCTGGCCCCGGTATGCTTCGCTGTTTTCACAATCTCCCTGGCAGAGCGATCAACAGTAGCATGATCATAGCCCTTCAGTCTGATTCTGATCTTCTGTCCAGGCACCTAAGCAAACCTCCGTTCTACCCTTACCTAAGTTCTTACTCTACTATTTCGCCGACTACGCCCTGGCCGACCGTACGGCCGCCCTCACGCACCGCGAATGTCAAACCCTGTTCCATCGCTATCGGGGTGATCAACTCAATCTCCGTTGTCACATTGTCACCCGGCATCACCATCTCGCGATCCTCAGGCAACTTGATGTTTCCCGTCACATCCGTCGTACGGAAGTAGAACTGAGGCCGATAACCCGTGAAGAAAGGCTTGTGACGGCCGCCCTCGTCCTTCGTCAGCACGTACACCTCCGCCTTGAACTTCGTGTGAGGCGTGATGCTACCCGGAGCCACGATTACCATCCCCCGCTCCAACTCCTCCCTGCCCATACCACGAAGGAGAAGCCCGACATTGTCGCCGGCCTGGGCCTGGTCAAGCAACTTCCGGAACATCTCTACACCGGTAACAACAGTCGCCTTGGTCTCTTTAATACCCACGCGCTCCACCTTATCCCCCACCTTCACCTTGCCCCGCTCTACCCGGCCCGTTCCAACAGTCCCGCGGCCCGTGATGCTAAAGACATCCTCAACACTCATGAGGAAAGGCTTATCAAGATCCCGTACCGGCTCGGGAATATAGTCATCCACCGCAGCCATCAACTTCAGGATGCTATTGCAATTCTCGCACTCTTCCTTGCCGCAGCCGCACTCCATAGCCTTAAGGGCGCTGCCCTTCACTACAGGAATGTCATCGCCCGGATAGTCGTACTTATCGAGCAACTCGCGGACCTCGACCTCTACCAACTCAAGCAACTCATCATCATCAAGCATGTCCACCTTATTGATGTACACTACCATCGCAGGCACTCCAACCTGGCGGGCCAGAAGGATGTGCTCCCTCGTCTGGGGCATCGGACCATCATTGGCCGCTACCACAAGGATCGCCCCGTCCATCTGGGCAGCACCCGTGATCATGTTCTTGATATAGTCTGCGTGTCCGGGACAGTCGATGTGGGCATAGTGGCGCTTCTCTGTCTCGTACTCAACGTGAGCCACCGCTATAGTGATGCCTCGCTCCTTCTCTTCCGGAGCATTGTCGATCGAGTCAAAAGAACGTACCTCTGCAAATCCCTTCTGGCTCAAGCACATCGTGATCGCACTCGTAAGCGTAGTCTTGCCATGATCGATGTGACCGATCGTACCTACGTTCATATGTGGCTTCGTACGCTCAAACTTCGCCTTTGCCATCTCCGTCCCTCCTCAATTGCTTTTTGCTGGAGCCCACGATCGGATTCGAACCGATGACCTTTTGCTTACCATGCAAATGCTCTACCAACTGAGCTACGCGGGCACTAATCTATTCCTTTTGTCCCTCATCCCTCCTCGAAGAGCGAGGACAATGAGAACACCATTGCCATGGAGCGGGAAACGGGGCTCGAACCCGCGACATCGACCTTGGCAAGGTCGCGCTCTACCACTGAGCT
>JAUVJV010000407.1 GCA_030592245.1 Candidatus Eiseniibacteriota bacterium | reverse complement strand
GCCTGACCGGGGCAGGCCTCTTTCCGCCGGAGGATGAGGTCCTCGACGCCGACGCCGGCCGCTATATCGGTTTCGTGCGAACGGTCGCGCGCAGAACGTAAGCGTGACGTGACGGGAGTTAGGAAAACACATGTGTGATCTGCAATCTCGAAAGGAGGATATCTAATGCTGGTGTCATATCTGAACAAGCGAACTGATACACGCAGGATTCCTGCGGAGGTGATACCAAGTTGTTATTGGAGGAACAGTGATGGATCTGAAACAACTGGGCTGGAATTCGTTTTTCGAAGCTCATTTCAATGAGACCGCAAGACAGGGGTCGATTGCGGCCAGAGTCATATGTGAACAGAGACAGCTCTACACTATCAGAACCCAGTTCGGCGAGCTGGGAGCGAGGGTGTCGGGTAAGCTCATCCACACGGCCTCCTCGAGGGCGGATTTCCCCGCCGTGGGGGACTGGGTGGCTGTGATACCCCGGCCCGAGGAGAGGAAGGCCACCGTCCATGCCATCCTTCCCAGGAGGACCAAGTTCTGCAGGAAGGTTGCCTCTGCCAGGACCGAAGAGCAGGTGGTAGCGGCTAACGTGGATACGGTCTTCCTGGTGAGCGGTCTCGGCAGCAATTTCAACCTGCGCAGGATAGAGCGCTATCTTACCCTGGCCTGGGACAGTGGCGCCACGCCTGTGATCTTGCTCAATAAGGCAGACCTCTGCCCGGATATTGAGTTATCGGTGGCCGATGTCGAGTCGGTTGCGCCCGGAGTGCCTGTTCATGCGATAAGCGCACTGGAGAGGATCGGCCTGGGGAAGATCACCGATCACCTGGGTGAAGGACAGACAGGAGCGGTGCTCGGGTCCTCCGGAGTGGGGAAGTCCACGCTGATCAACAGTCTTGTGGGGCGTGAGATCCTGGAGACCGGAGCGGTGCGTTCGGTCGATGGGAAGGGCAGACATGTCACCTCGACCAGGGAGCTGGTGATGATTCCCTCAGGCGGCATGATGATCGACACGCCGGGAATGCGGGAGCTCCAGCTCTGGGCGGAGGAAGAAAGCCTGCAGGGCAGTTTCACCGATATCGAGGGACTTGCCGAAACGTGCCGCTTCAGAGACTGCAGCCACGAGACCGAGCCCGGCTGCGCGATCAGGGAGGCAATCGAGAGGGGCGAGATCGATGAGGGCCGGTACCGGAGCTATCTCAAGCTCCAGAAGGAGATAATGCTGCTCTCGATGCGAAAGGAACAGAGGGCCCGGCTGAAGGAGACCCGGTTCAAGGACATAGCCAAGTGGTTTAAGCAGAGAAAGAAACTCGATCCCAAGAGGTGGGACTGACCCCTCGGGGCGGAGGCCGATGTCCTTGAGCTCCTGGACCGGTATGGCCTCAGGCGAGTTATAGTGCACTGGCATGATCACCCGTGGCTTTTACTTCACGATCGAGGTTTCGGATGATTCGCGGTTGCCTCTTCGTCAGCGCCGGCTGCTTTCCTCCCCATAGTGCGCGGGTCCGGCGCTCGGCCTTAGCACGCGGGCTTTGTGATTGACAGCCCGGCAGGCCTGATAATAAAGTGGGCCTGGAGGGAAGCAGGAGGTTCAAGCATGCCCAAGAAGATGAAAGTGCCCAGGAAATCCAGGGAGATAGTCCCCGCGGGTCCCAGGAAGAAGCGTTGGGGGATCCTTGCTTACATTGCCGGGGACAATAACCTCAGCGACGCGGGTCTCGAGGACATAATCGAGCTGTGCGCGGTGGGAGCCTCCGATGAGGTCCATGTCGGGGTGGAGATCGACACCTATGGCGAGCACACGGGATCGCTTCGCTATGAGATAACCGAACCCGACTGGACGGGTCAGGCCTACCGCACCGTGATCGACCGCCTGAGCGAGAAGGACTCCGGGGACCCCGAGACCCTGTGGTCCTTTCTAAAATGGGGTTTCGGCCGCTATCCGGCAGACGACCATCTTGTGGTCGTGTGGAACCACGGTGCAGGGTTCCGCTCGCCGAAACGCGACATCGGCTACGATGACTTCGGTTCCTCACTGGACATGCCGGAGATCTCGGGCGCCTTCCGCAGGGCCGGCATAGGACCGGACAACCGGATCGCCGTGCTTGGATTCGACGCCTGCCTTATGAACATGGTTGAGATAGCTCATCACTTCAGGGATTACGCCGATTTCCTGGTTGGATCTCAGCAGACCGAGCCGGGAGACGGCTGGCCTTACGACGAGGTCCTGAAGATCGTGAAGACCGGACCGACCGCGGCGGACCTGGCGGAGAAGATAGTCAAGGTCTACATAAAGAGCTACAAGAAGATCGGCATCTTCAATGTTACCCAGTCAGCTGTCGAGTGCAGCAAGACCGGGGCTGTGGTGGAGGCTCTCAGTGAGCTCGGCACGGCGCTGGTCAAACGTCTTCCGGGCTCCCGCAGGGACATGAAGATCATCAGGCTGAATGCCCAGACCTACGAGATGGCCGACTACGTGGATTTGGTCAACCTGGCCAACCTCTTCATCAAGCGTATGCCCGACGATACCATCAAGGCTGCCGCCAAGGCATTAGTGGAAGCCGCGAGAGGTGCGATCGTGGCCTCTGAGACTCTTGGAGAGACCGTGAGGAGGTCGCAGGGCCTGTCGGTCTGGTTCCCGGCCTATGACCGCGTGTATTATAACTACAGGGCGAAGTACCTGGCGCTCGACTTCGCGCGGAAGCACAAAGGGTGGGTCGACTTCCTGGACGCCTATCACTCATAGATGCAGACTGTTGCGGGCGCAATCGGGCCGGTCACAGATGCCGGTCTTGACCGGAGCAGTAATGATTTCAGTCTGCGAATCCCTTCGGAGGCAATCTGCATCTTAAGTAATGGCTCCCTGCATGGGACGCGACTTGACTCATCTTGGAGCAATAAACTGGATAGAAGCGTAACGCCCCTGGGTTCAACTTGGGTATGAGAGCGT
>JAUVJV010000076.1 GCA_030592245.1 Candidatus Eiseniibacteriota bacterium | reverse complement strand
GGAAAAGTCCGCTGTCTTGATTCGAAGGAACAAGCCCGGTAGAGAAACACCGCAGCCGCGGAGTTGAGAACACCGAGGAGGTATTCGACCGAAAAGTCCTCCGGGACCTTAAGCGCCAGGATGCTGTTCCTGAAATGACAGCGGAAGACATGCCGGGCGGCAACCGGTCCGGAAGCGGTCTGTCTGAGGATAATGTCGGTACTCTGATAAACCTCTTCCGCGGAGACCCTGAAGTATTCTCCCGCCCCCGGTCTATAGGACAGATCCAGCCATCGCCGGGGCTTTTCACACCTGAAGGGGTGGATCTGCCTGCCTTCTAAGAGCGGCACAGAACCGCCGGCGGGCCGGACGAGAACCAGTTTCCGCGCGACGTTCCCGGTGTGCACACCGGGGTCGCTGAACTCTTTGAGGACCGTATGGACCGCAGACATTTGATGAAATACCTCTCGCGATAGCGAGGTGAACCACTCCTGCCCGGGGAGAGCTGCGAACCTGGCCACGCTCCCTTCCTCGTCAATCATCACAGTGTCACATGCTGCCGCGTCCCTTGCCGAAGCAGTCTGTACCTCCGTGTCCAGCGATTCCGTGGCGCCCGGCAACCTATCCTGTGCATTCACATCCCAACCTGAGGGCTGCCTGGATTTCCGTACTATGAAAGTAAGGGCCGGCGAAGTCACGCCCACAAAGACATCTTCCCCCCAGTATCTGACCTCGAGCAAGTGGCCTTGTTCGAGCATCCGTCGCCGGAGTGCTCCGTACCCCTTGAGATGGCCTACCTGGTCGGGAACCACCATCGAGACCAGTCCTGACGTCTTCGCCAGCTCCACGGATTTCAGCATGAACAGACCATGCATGGTCAGCCACCCACCAGGTTTGCTTTTGGAGTCCAGGTGCTTTATCCACTCATTCCCCCGGGGCTTCTGCCGGCCGGAGAAGGAAAGATACGGCGGGTTGCCGATCACGGCATCGAACCCCTTCGAAGCATCCGGAAACTCCTCCACCCAGTGAAACCGGTGCAGCGAATTTCCACACCTCAGATGTCTCGCCGCCACACTCAATGGAGTGCCGGGATCTGAGGCGAACAACCACAGTGAGAGACCTGCCAGCTCCACAGCCATGGGATCAAGGTCGACTCCGTAGATGCATCGCTCGGCCACGATCCTCCTGTACTTATCCAGTGCGCGGGCTCGTTCCGGCTCATCGTCCTTAAGCCTGCCGTCGCGCACCAGCGCGGCCACACAGGCGCGGGCCAGGTACTCGGCGGAGGCAAGAAGGAAATGGCCCGATCCCGAGGCCGGGTCAAGAACCTTGAGGTTTAAGATCGATGCTACAGAGAGCGGCTCTTCTGCCGGGTACGCGCGGTCACCACCTCCACCCACCAGGCGGTCGAGCGTGCCCGAGACTATGTACTGCACGATGACATCAGGGGTATAGTACATGCCCGCGGCTTTCCGCCCGGAGGTGCTTCTTCGGTTCCCTGCATTAGACCTCCGGGAGTTCCCGCCCCGTCCTGATATATTGCGCTTGGCGCCGTAGCGCGATCCGCCATAAGGCGATCCGCTGATTACTGCTTCATACATGTCCCCAAGGCCGCGAATCGCGATTGATGCATAGTCGATTCCCCGTACTGGGCCTCCGACCGGCTCACCCCGACGGCTGTGGGCGCCACGGGTGATAAACAGGGCCTTCTTCAGCGCCCCGTCGGAGAGATCAATCTCAGGGGGCAAGTCGTGGAGCAATGGGCTGAAATGATGAGTGTCACCCCGGTACGGGGATGCCCCGTCATGAAACGATCCGAGCATTCCCCTGATCTCATGCCAGAGAGATGGCTCATCACTGCCCGGCGCACTCTCCGTATCAAAGTCATCCCCGGCTGGAGGAACGGTCTCCGGATCGAGCGCGCTTGCCAGCAACGGCACCCGGGCGAGCTGCGTCTCAATCAGGCCGCGGTCCCTGGCGCTGCATGCGAATATAAGTCCGCACACCACGGCAACCGAAGCTTCCTGAACCACACCGGCGAAGACACGCGACCGGGGAAAGCCCCTCAGAGTCAAGGACGGGGCAAACTTCGCTCGGAGAGAGGCCAGCGCATCCGGGTGATTCAGCAGGCGCTCTACCAGGCCATCGGCGATGATCTCATGGGCGCGCACCGCATTCTCCCTCAGCCTGTCAATGGCGGGTTCAGCAGACTCTGTTTCGATCAACACGCGCTCGGTCACCCCGGCCGTCCTTTCTTGAGAAGCCCCTACCAGCCTGCCTCAGCATTTAACATAGCGTTCCACCGCCGGCAAGCGAAACAAGTTGAGCGGATCGCAAATTCACATTTCGGTACCTGACCCCAGTTTTGTGAATTTGCGGTTCACGAGGCGACCCAACTTGTGGTATCATGCTCCTGCGATGCCTGCTCCAGGAAAATTTGACAAGACGCTCATAACGGGTGATTACCCGACACTCGAGGCCGCCTTTCAGAAGGCGGTTGCGAGCTTCAAGCAGGACGATCCTCTCCAGCCACTCATTGTCCTTGTCCCGTCGCACCTGCTTGGAATGCACCTCAGCCGTGGTCTTGCAGCCTGTGGCATTGCGCACATCAACACCCGGTTCATGACCCTGGGGGACTTTGCGGAAGCTATAGCCGCACCCGCAATTCTGCGCTCGGGCAGGATCGTCGCGCCGGCACTCGCCCGCGAGGCCCTCATCAGCGACATCGTAACAGGCTTGAAGACCGCGAACTTCTATTTCACGGCCATTGCCGATAAATCCGGATTTCACGAGGCCATCCTCGGAACCATCGATGATCTTAAGCGCGCATGCATCAAGCCCGAATCCCTGGACAAGACCTGTAGAAAGACGACAGTCCGCGAGGCATGCCACCCCGGCAAGCTCCGTGACATCCTCAAGGTATGGAATGCCTATGAAGCGCGCATGCAGAAGCTCGGCTGGTATGACAATGCCGACAGAGATGAGATGGCATCAGGGTACGTCTCGCAATCGGATCTGGTTACCGGAGCTGCGGCAATCATTGTCTACGGATTCTATGATCTCGGCGCAATGCAGCGGAAGATCGTCAAGACCTGTTCGGATATGAACCATGTTGTAGCCCTTGTCCCCTTCGAGGACCGGCGCGCCTTCGACTTCTCGCGTCCGGTCATCGAATGGCTGCGCGCAGAGGGTTTCGCTGAGGACTTTAAGGAGAAGAAAGCGCCCGGGATAGATGCCGGCGCGCGAGCACCGGCCCTGGAGAACCTCGCGGGCCGCATCTTTAACCCCGACGGACCCGTCGGCGACATCGAGAAGAGCCTTGAGATCATCTCGGCGCCGGGCGAGGTGCGTGAGGTCAGGGAGATAGTCCGCCTTATCTCTAGAGAGGTCCTTGGCCGGGGAGTCGCACCGCACGAGATCGCGGTGCTCACGCGACGATCCCATCCCTATACCGGGCTCTTCCGGGACCTCCTCGACGGCATGGGCGTCACGCCCTATATCCTGGAAGGCTTGAAACTGAAAGATACAAGACCGGGCAAGAGCCTCCGCCTGCTTCTGGAGATCCTGAGGCACAATTTCTCGCGTGCCACGGTAATTGAGTTCGCAACCTATGCCCGGCTCCGCGCGGACATCTCCGGCGCTGACGGCCGGACGGCAGACCCCGCAGCCATATGGGACATAGTCTCAATGGACTCCGGGATAGTCGACGGAAGGGACGGGTGGAAAACCCATCTGGCCGAGACCCTTATCGCGGTCAGGGCCGGTGGCGCCGCGCAGTACGACGAAAGGGATGTGCGCTCCCTGATCGAGTTCTTTCAACACCTGGAGAGGTCGCTCTCTTCCATTCAGAAAGCAAAAACCTGGAGCGATAAGGCGAAAGCCTTGGCGGAGGCGCTCACCAGCCTCATCGAAACTGAGAAGGAAACAGATGAGGTGCTCGCGGCCATCCGGGATCTTTCGGTATTGGATGAGATCGGCACCGAACCACGGAATTCAGATCTTTATGACTTCGTTGATGACCTTCTGAGCGATTCAACGAAACCCACCGCTAGGTTTCAGCGCAATGGCCCCTCGGTCATCAGCCTGATCGCCGCCCGCGGGATTCCTTTCAAGGTAGTCATACTCCCCGGATTGGTGGAGAAGTTCTTCCCTGCGCCTGCCCGGCAGGATGCCATCATGCTCGATTCGGAACGTCAGGCCCTGAACCGGGCTCTCACTGGGTCCGAGGCAGACCCGATTGAGCTCAGGGGAGCGCCTCACCTGGACCGGGAAAGACTTTTCTACCGCCTCGCCGTGGGCGCGGCAACACAAAAGCTGGTGCTCACCTTTCCACGCCTCGATATCAGCACCGCCCGGGAACGGGTCCCGTCATCATTCGTGCTCGCCACCATTGAGGCGGCGACCGGAGAGCGTGCCGATTTTAACAGCGCCGAGACATTCCCCGGTTTTGTGCGCGTCCCCCTGGCCCGCTTAGGGACGGACGAACCCCACACAGCACTTGACCCGACAGAATTCGATATCGCAATCGCCTCCGAAGGCATTGCCACCCGGAAACCGGATGCCATAAAGTACCTGCAGGCAAATTCGGACTTCTTCCACGCTTCGCTGAATCTGGAAGCATCAAGGTGGAGCAAGCGGGTCTTTACCGCTTACGATGGCATCCTGGCCGGCGCCGAAGCTCTGGGGTATCTCAAGGACATCCATTCGATTGTAGGCACGAGCGTGGGCCCGACCCGGCTGGAAACCTATGCATCCTGTCCCTACAGGTACTACCTTGGCTCCATCCTGGACCTCAAGGCCCTGGTAGAACCCGAGCGCCAGGACACGATAAGCGCGCTTGACCGGGGCTCACTCATTCACTCACTGCTCTGGAGACTGTTTACCAAGATCCGGAACAGGAAGAAGGGTATTCCCTTCGGGGTTGAACCCACCGACCTGCCTCTGCTTCACGAGGCGCTCGCCGAGACCTTCGAGGATTTCGAAAAGCGTGGAATCACAGGTTACCCGCTGATGTGGGAAATGGAGAAGGCCGATATCGCCGTGCGCATGGAAGAGCTCTTCGATGAGGAGATCAGGCCCGAAGGTGAAGATGAGCAGATTTACCTGCCCGCATACTTCGAGATCCGCTACGGCATGAAGGCAAGGGGCAGTGATGAAAGCGACATCTCGGATGAGAGCCCCGTGCCGGTCAAGTTCGGAGACCGCCAGATCGCACTGCGGGGCAAGATCGACCGTATCGACCTGAGTCCGGACCTTGCCCATGCGCGCATCGTCGATTACAAAACCGGGAAGGGGAAACCTAAGTATAAACCCAAGGACCTGATGCAGGGGACCTCGCTTCAGCTCGCGCTTTACCTCAGGGCAGCGTACGAGATCCTGAACCGAATCCACGAAGAGGTATCGGTGGATTATGCCGAGTACTATTGCACCTCCCACGCCGGGAAAAAGCGCCACATACGATTTGATTATGCCGAGCTCATGGTTCAGCGCAAGGAACTCGCTTTCATCCTCGATACCATCGCGGACGGCATAGAGGCCGGCAGCTTCTTCGCCCACCCTCAGGAGACCTGCCAGTACTGCGACTTCGTCCGCGTCTGCGGGGCCGAGGCTGAACGTGAGACTGTTTACGAGCGCAAGGCGGATGATAAGCGAATCAAGAACTTCAGGACGATGAAGGACATGGGTTCCGATGACTGAGAGAACCTTATGACTAAGAGAACTTTAAAGGACCAGGCTGACAGGGACAAGGCCGCCGGGGATCTCGGGAGGAGCTATATCGTCGAGGCCGCAGCGGGAACGGGCAAGACCACGCTCCTGGTGTCCCGCATCCTCAACCTCATCAGGGGGAAGAAGGCCCTTCCCGAGGAGATCGTCGCGATCACCTTTACCGAACGCGCCGCCGCAGAGCTCAAGATGAAGCTCCAGGAAAGTCTTCAGAAGCACATCGCCGGCACACAAGACGCAAGCAAGCCCGGCGGTACCCGGAGCTCGGCCGACCCTGACGATGCTCAGGATACGGCCACGCAAACCGGAAGTGAGGATACGTCTCACCTTGCGGAGGCTCTCTGGGGTCTTGAGCGGATGCAGGTCACAACCATTCACTCCTTCTGTGCTTCCCTCATAAGGGAGCGCCCGGTGGAGGCCGAGGTCGATCCCAACTTCGATGTCGCCGATGAGCTCATGTCTTCCATCATCGAGGAGGAGCTCTGGGAAGAGTGGCTCGCCAGGCGAATGGATGAGCGGGCACCTTGCCTGGCAAGAGCTCTTGCCATCGGGATTACCATCCAGAACATGCAGGACCTCGCCGGGATGCTGCTCGCCAACCGTGATGTCCTGGATTACCTGCCGGAGAACATAGGCTGGAATCCCTCCGAGCCAGAGTTCCGTGAGGTCTTCAAGAAGTCGATCAGGCAACTGTCCGGGCTCGCCCGAGACCACTGCCAGGTCGAGGGCGATGCCATGGCCGCACTGATCGAAGAGCTCCAGGCAGAGGCCGAGGAGCTTAAGTACCTTAAGGATGAGGGCGAGACCACCGCCCACCTCTTCAAACTCTCGATCCCCTCTCCTCGAACAAAGGGCAACCAGGGCAACTGGGAAACCAAGGATTGTCTCAAGGAAACGCGCGCCGAGGTAAGCGCTCTTCGCGAAGCCCACCTTTCCTTCAAGGCCTGGCTCGCCCATAACATCGTGGTGGACCTGGCAAGAGGCCTCGAGGATTTTGTCGAGAGCTACCGGCGGACAATGTCGGATGGCGCGCATCTCGACTTCCACGACCTCTTGCTCTATGCCCGCAATATGCTTGCGTCCCGGCCGGAAGTCAGGGACTACTTCGGAACACGCTACAAGTATATCCTGGTCGATGAATTCCAGGACACCGATCCGCTGCAGGCCGAGATCATCTTCTTCCTGTCGGAGGCAAAGGGAGGCAGGTCAGAGAACTGGGAGGACGTCAAGGTCACGCCGGGCAGACTCTTTCTCGTTGGAGACCCCAAGCAGAGCATCTACCGCTTCCGCAGGGCCGATATCGAGATGTACGCCTCAGCCAAGGCCCACATGGGTAAGGGCCATAGCCTCAGCATCTTCCAGAACTTCCGCTGCACACCTTCCATTGTTGATGTCGTCAACACCATATTCCGCGATCTCATCGTATCGCCGGACGATGGCGCCTACCAGCCCGACTATGTTGCCCTCGAGTTCGGCAGGGACAAGAAGACCGTTCCAAAGGGCGGGGACGTGTTCCTGATGTATCCGCCCGAGTCGGTTGCCGGCAAGATGGAACACGTGGGCCCGCGCAGAAAGTGGGAGACCCGCGCCATCGCCGCCTCAATTCAGCGGATGGTCAACGAGGACAAACCAACGGTCTGGGACAAGACGGAAGAGCGCCTGCGGCCCCTGATGCTCAGGGACATCGCCATTCTGCTGCGCACCCACACCCCGCTCAACCATCTTGAGGATGCGCTCAAGCTATTCAATGTTGACTACAGGGTTATCGGCGGCAAGTACTTCTTCCAGCGCCAGGAGATCCGGCAACTGCTTGCGGTACTCGTCTCGATAGTCAACCCATATGACCGGGTGGCGCTTGTCGCTGCTTTGAGATCGCCCTTCTTCGGCGTATCAGACGAAGACATCTTCCTTCATCATTCCAGGGGCGGGAGGCTCAACTATCTTGAATCCTCGACGGGCAGCTCGCTCGAGGCATCTTTCTCGCTGCTTAGGCGCCTCCATGAGACACGCAACGACTCTGCCCCCGAGGAGATACTGCGGAAGCTCTACACGGAAACCAAGGCCCCGGTGGTTTTCCTGCTCAAACCGGGGGGCGAGCAGCGGGTACACAATCTTCTCAAGATCGGAGACATCGCAAGGGCCCTCGCCGACCGCGGGGTAAATACCTTCCGGGCTTTTGTCCGGTGGCTCGACGAGCGCCAGGAAGAGGAGGCTGATGAGTCCGAGGCCGCCACCGTTGAGGCCGGTGATGACTTCGTCCGGATCCTCACCGTGCACAAGGCCAAGGGCCTGGAATTCCCGGTTGTGTTCCTGGCCGACCTTGCCAGCACCAAGAGCGAACGTGAGCCCTTTATCGCCGACCGGAGAGGCGCGGATATCGCGATACAGATTGGTGGGGTCAAGAAGGGCATACAGACATCGAACTACCCGGACCTTAAGACCTATGAACT
>JAUVJV010000215.1 GCA_030592245.1 Candidatus Eiseniibacteriota bacterium | reverse complement strand
TCAAGAAAGCTTTTCAGGCGCAGCTGGATGGTCTCGGGTTCAGCCTGGTCGAGGTGATCTCCCAGTGCCCGACCGGCTGGGGCAAGTCGCCGGTCGAGGCCGTCAAGTGGCTTGATAAAGAGATGAAAGCTTATTTCCCACTTGGCTTGTTCAAGGATATAAGAGCTGAGGAACCTCAGGAAGCTGCTCAGTAGAAGGAAGGGGACTTTGATGACAACCAAAGTTATTATAGCAGGCTTTGGGGGCCAGGGTGTGGTCCTGATGGGCACGCTTCTGTCCTATTCGGCTATGGTCGAAGGAAAGCACACCACCTTTTTCCCTTCCTACGGGGCGGAAATGCGCGGTGGGACCGCCAACTGCTCGGTGGTTGTGTCCGACGGTGAGATCGCGTCACCTGTGGTGAGCCGGCCGGACTGCGTGGTGGCAATGAACATAGCCTCGCTTGAGAAGTTCGAGAGCCGGGTCAGGCCCGGCGGCATCATCTTCGTGAACTCCTCGCTGATCAAGAGGAAAGTGGAACGGGACGATGTGGAAGAGATCCGGATCCCTGCGAACGACATCGCCGAAGAGCTGGGCTCTTCCAGGGCCGCCAACATGGTCATCCTGGGTGGCATACTCAAGAAGACCGGAGCGGTGAAGGTGGATGCGGCCATCGGATGTCTGGAGAAGGTGTTGTCGGAACGCGCGATGGCCCTGCTGGACGTGAACAAGAAAGCTCTCCGGAGAGGGTTTGAGGAGATCTGATCGACTGTTCCAGCCAGGTTCCGGAGTCGCGTGTCCCGGGAGGGGTTCAACCGATGGCCTCTCGGCTGCATGATAGGCTGATCGCGAGCCTCTTAAGAGAAGTCAAGCGTCCCGGCAGGTACTTCGGTGGCGAGGTCAACTATCCCCGGAAACGCGAAGGCCGGCTCAAGTTTCTGCTATGCTTCCCCGATCTTTACGATATCGGGATGTCCAACCTCGGGTTGAGGATCCTCTACCATGTCCTGAACCGCGAGGATGATCTGCTTGCCGACCTGGCATTCGCCCCATGGATTGACATGGAGCACTTCATGCGCGAGCGACGGCTATCCCTGACCGGAACCGGTACCGGGCTCCGCGCCGGGGAGTTCGATATCCTGGGGTTCTCGCTTCAGCATGAACTGCAGTACTCCAATGTCCTGAACATGCTTGACCTTTCAGGAATCCCGTTGCGCTCCGAGGACAGGCAGACGCGTGACCCCATAGTCGTCGCCGGCGGCCCGTGCGCCTTCAATCCCGAACCCATGTCGGGCTTCATCGACGCGTTCGTCTTAGGGGACGGCGAGACCGCGATCGTGGAGGTGGCAAAGACGGTACTTGCGGCAAGGACGAAAGACGCCGGGCGTTCCGGTGTCCTGGAGCAACTGAGTGAGCTCGAAGGAGTATACGTGCCCCGGGTGCACCGTACCGGGGCGGGTTACGCGCCTGTGTCCAGACGCGTGGAGGCCACCTTAAGGGAAGAGGATTTTCCCCTGCCGCCGGTAGTGCCCGTGATCCCGATTACCCATGACAGGCTCACGCTGGAGGTCATGAGGGGATGCGCGAGAGGGTGCCGGTTCTGCTCGGCCGGCATGCTCACGAGGCCTGTCCGGTCAAGAGATGCGGATTCCATCGTGAGGCTGGCCGAAGCCGGAATAGACTCCAGCGGCTGGGACGAGGTTTCTCTCATCTCACTGTCCACGTCCGACTATTGCGGCCTGGACAACCTGGTGAACCGGTTGACCCGGGTGCTCGCGCCGCGAAATGTCAGCATATCACTGCCGTCGATGAGGCCGGGAACTTTCTCGGCGCGTCTGGCGAGCGCGGTGGGAAGGACCAAGAAGACGGGGCTCACCTTTGCGCCCGAGGCGGGAAGCGCGAGTTTGAGACGATCGATCAACAAGGACATCGACGAGAGCGAACTCTACCAGACGGTGGAGACAGCTTTCACTCACGGCTGGGACTCGGTGAAGCTCTATTTCATGGTGGGCCTGCCGGGTGAGACCGACGACGATATGGACGCGTTGGTGAGCATGGTAAGATCCGTGGAATCGATCTGCCGGGTCCACGGCCGGCGCCGTAAGATCACGGTATCGCTGTCACCCTTCGTTCCCAGGCCCCACACGCCTTTCCAGTGGGAAGAGCAGGCCGGACCCGAGATCCTGCTCGGGAGAATCTCAAGCCTGAGGAAGAGACTCACGGGCAGGAGAACCAAGCTCAAGTGGAGGGATCCCTTCATGTCCAAGCTCGAAGGTCTCCTGGCCCGCGGGGGCGCCGATCTGGGACCGGTAATCGAGAGCGCCTGGAAGGGCGGATCGCGATTTGACGGGTGGACCGACAGGTTCAATCTCGACCTCTGGATGCGGAGCTTCGATGAGGCCGGACTGGACACTTCCACGATGCTCGGGCCGAGGGATAAGGACGCGCCGCTTCCCTGGGGCTTCATCAGAGGCGGAGTCTCATCACGCTTCCTCAAAGACGAAGCCAGGAAGGCAGAAGAGGGTGCGCTCACCCCGGATTGCCGCACGGGCGAATGCTCGGGCTGCGGAGCATGCCCCGGAGTCATGAGTGAGGCGGATAAGACCGATCCCGGAGAACCGGTTCGGCCCCCGGCTGCTTCAACCCGGCCGGAAGCGCCCGATCTCCGGATACGCCACAGGGTCAAGTTTGCCAAGACCGCGGAGATGAGGTTTACCTCCCACCTGGATGTCCTCAGGGCCTTCCAGCGTGGGTTCAGGCGCGCCGGCCTGCCGGTGTGTTTCTCCACAGGGTTTTCTCCTCATCCGCGAATGTCGTTTGGCCCTCCGCTGCCACTGGGCCTGATGGGCGAGGGAGAGTATTTCGACGTTCTCCTTTCCAGGCAGCCCGGGCCCAGCTGGCTGGACAGGCTGAACGCCTGCCTGCCGGAAGGACTGAGGGCGCTTGAGGCAAGATTGGTCGGCCTTGGCGGTGAGTCCCTGATGAAATACATCGATGCCGCCGCGTATTCGATCGTTTTCTCCGGAGATGATGGCGGGCTTAAGGACGGGGTTGTCCGCCGCGTGGTCGAGGCCTTCCGAGGAGAGGACCGGGTCTTGTCAGTTGAAAAGGACCGCCAGGGTGATAGAATGGCTGTACGCGTGAGGGTCAGGCTGGGCAAGGGGGCCGTAAGACCCGATAGAATAGTTGAGCAAGCTATAGAAGATCTGGAAGATTCAGATGTATGCTTTAGCATTACTAGGACCGGCCTTTATCGTGAGAGCGATGGCTCATTGCAGTCGCCATACCAGGTGGGGGCCGGAGAGAGGTTAGATAAGTGAGAAAAGAAATAGTTATTAACGTTGAACCCAATGAAACACGGATAGGCATCCGGGAAGACGGAGATCTTGTCGAGCTCATGGTGGAACGTTCGGGCGACAGGCTTTCGGTGGGTGACATCTACAAGGCCAAGGTGACCGCGGTTCTCCCCGGCATGCAGGCCGCGTTCCTGGATATCGGCTGTGAGAAGAGCGCCTTTCTTCATGTCTCGGACATGGGCGATGAGATCAGGGATTTCGAGTCTATCGACGACCGGTTCGAAGGCGGTGAGTCATCATACGTGCCGGAAACCAACAAGGACAAGGACTTCCTCATAGAGAAGATGCTCAAGAAGGGTGATGAGATCCTGGTCCAGGTCACCAAGGAACCCATAGGCACCAAGGGTCCCAGGGTGAGCAGCCAGATCTCCCTTCCCGGCAGGTATGTGGTCGTCATGCCGAATGCCGATCTTGTGGGCGTGTCCCGGAAGATCGATGACCGGGAGGAGAGGCAGCGGCTCAAGTCGATCGTAGGGCCCTTGAAGCCGGAAGGCATGGGGCTGATCGTAAGGACCGCCGGTGAGGGAATGGAGCGAAAGCAGTTCCAGGCCGATATCAAGTTCCTCACCAGGCTCTGGAATCGCCAGGCCAAGAAGACCCAGAAGGTCAAGGCGCCGAGCCTTATTCACAAGGACAAGGAGATAATTACAAGACTGGTCCGGGACATCTTCACGGAGGATGTCACTGCGGTGATTGTGGACTCCAAGAAGGAGTACCGGGAGATCGTCTCGAACTTGAGGTCATTCGCTCCCGAGCTGCGCTCACGGGTTCATCTCTACAATGAAGACACCCCGATCTTCGACGCCTATGAGATCGAGAAGGACACGGAGAAGATGCTCAGCCGAATAGTCGCGCTCAAGAAGGGTGGCTTCATCTCGATTGACCATACGGAGGCCTTGGTCGCGATCGATGTCAACACGGGCAGGTACAGGGGGGCAAGGGACCAGGAGGAGACCGCCCTTAAGACCAATCTGAACGCGGCGGGAGAGGTACCCAGGCAGCTCAGGCTCAGGGACCTGGGGGGCATCATCGTCATAGATTTCATCGACATGGAGCTCGAGGAAAACCGGAAGAAGGTCATCGATGTGCTCAGGAGCGGGCTGAGACGGGACAGGTCTCGCACCAAGACCCTGAGGGTCAGCGAGATCGGCTTGGTGGAGATGACCCGCCAGAGGGTCAGGCCCAGCCTGGGGCAGATGCTCAGTGAGACCTGTCCCGATTGCCGCGGCTCGGGCCGGGTCCTATCGCTCCAGTCGATTGAGATGAGGCTTGAGAGGTCGCTCAAGAGACTGAGAGGTCGCACCAAGGAGAAGCGTATAGATCTCTATCTGAATCCCGAGGCCGCTTTCCACATGCTTTCGGAAAGCGCCATGCGGATCGTCAGGCTTGAGAAGCGCTTCAAGATGGAAATCGACATCAAGGACGATCCCAACCTGAGAAGGGAGGAGTTCGTCGTGCGCTCCAGCAGGAGGGGCGAGGAACTCACCCATCTCATAGAGCCATAAGAAAAGGGCCATAAGAAAAGGGGACAGTATTAAAAGGGGACAGACACCTATTTCGCAAAGCGAAATAGGTGTCTGTCCCCTTTAATACTGTCTGTCCCCTTTTCCCCTATTTCCGCTAGCGGAAATAGGTGTCTGTCCCCCTTTTT
>JAUVJV010000355.1 GCA_030592245.1 Candidatus Eiseniibacteriota bacterium | reverse complement strand
TCAAGCGGCGCGCATCCTTAGTATGCACAAAGTCATGGTAAATGCAAGGGACTTCCCAGCCCGGCACGTCCCCGATCCTGCGCCTTCCCAGGATATGCGTCTCAAGCGTCACCAGCTTGCAATCCGGGAGCCGCCTCTTCCAGCGGCGCCTGGCCACGTGGAGCAGATCATACTGCTCCGGCGAGGCCCCGAGCGAAACCCCGTGATACCTCGCCCTGTCCCTGATGTAGGGCATATCAAATGATTTCCCGTTAAATGTGACGCACGTGTCAAAGCGGCCCATCAGCTCATCGAGCAGGCCGAGCAGGACCTTTTCTTCGGAATAGTCACGGGCCAGGTACTGGAGAGAGCGCATCACTCCATCATGCTCAAAGACCATACCCGCCAGGAAAAGGGGCGTGGAAGAGAAGCCGGTGGTTTCAAGGTCGAGAAAAACGAGAGCCGGGGTAGCGGGCGCCGGGCCAGTCGGATTGGGGTCAGTCGGATCGGGGCCGGGCCGATTGGGGCCGGACAGGTTGGGATCGGACCGATTGGGATCGGACCGATTGGGGTCGGGCAGGTTGGGGCCGGACAGGTCAGAACCTGGCCGGGCCGATTCAGGCTGATCGGAGCCTAACAGGGTGCGCGCCGCCGACCGGAGGAGGCCGGCCTGAACATAGTCATCGATGTTCTTCTCGATCACGGCACACTTGCCGCCATCGCCGCTAACCTCCCTGAGATCGCCTATCTCCTCCACGGGTATCGGCCTCGGCCGCTCGAGACGGGGCGTGAAACTCCGGGACTTCTCGAGAAGATTCAGCCGCAGTCTCTCGATTCTCTGCCTGATTCCCTCTTCAAGCACTTTCCAGAATCCTCCGTAAGAGAAGCACGGCGGTTTCCTTGTCCGGAATCGGGTAGCCATGGCCGGGGTCCGGATCCTGGTGCTGGGGAGGCCTCAAGACCGGAAGCCCGACGCAAGAGGGACACCCTTCCTCACACGGACAATCCTCAATGAGATGAAGGGCGCTCTCCAGGACCTGGGGCAATAGCTGGTATGCCTTCTCACAGAATCCAAGCCCTCCCTTGTACCTGTCGTACAGGAAGATGGCCGGACTCCCGACATTGCTCGATTCGACTATGCCCCCGATATCCTGCCGGTCACACATGACAAACAGAGGCAGGATATTGATCAGCACGTTCTTCAGCCCGACCAGGCCCTCGACCGGATTCCGCCCGCCCTTCTTGATCTCGGAAGAGATGCTTCTGCCGGGATACATCCACATCGATACGGTCTCGAGATGCTGTACGGGTATGTCGACGCTCCCGTACCCGATCGAATCCAGGCTGTAGAACTTGATCTTCTTAAACGAGGTCGTCTTCCAGCTCACAGTGGCCTCGCCGTAGCGGACATTGAGGTCCCCTCGAGACGCGGACTTCCTCTCGTCTTTTACCCTGATGGACGAGTCAAGTATGGGCTGAGTGTAGTAATCCACTTCCTTGCGCTCGACGTACGCCACCTTTCCGTCGAGGTCGAGAGATCTCACCAGGTAGGTCGCGCCATGGTGGATGTAGATTCCCTCCGGATAAACCAGCTCCGGCGCACTGATGGCATCGACGTTCCCGATCACCTTCTCTCCGTCCGTCACATCCACGATGGTGAAGGTGTCATCCGAGATGGTTCTCAGGCCCACACCGGCGGCCGGGAATTCCGTCGTGGCCCAGTAGGTCTGGTCCCCAATCGTCTTGACCTTCTTGACCTCTTCCAGCACCGAGACTATGGGCCGTGTCAACTCCCCGAATATGGCCCGGTCTTCCTCCGTAAGGGGAAGTTCGAAGGCGGCGCAGCTCAGATGGCCGGCGAGAATATACGGATTCAGAGGATCTATGACCGCATTTTCAGGCGACTGGCCGAAAAAGTAATCGGGATGCCGGATCAGATACTGGTCCACCGGGTCATTGTATGCGATGAAAACGGCCAGGGCCTCATCGGTCTTCCTTCCCGCGCGCCCAGCCTGCTGCCAGGTCGAGGCGATCGTGCCGGGGAATCCGACAATCAGCGAAGCATCGAGGCTGCCCACGTCTATGCCAAGCTCGAGTGCGTTGGTGCTGGCCACACCGAGAAGTTCCCCGGAGAAGAGCGCCTTCTCGATGCTCCTTCTCTCTTCGGGGAGATAGCCGGCACGGTATGCCGCCACCTTCTTGACCAGATGGGGGTTCCGCCTCGCCAGCGCGTCCCTGACATAACGGAGGACGAGCTCTGCCACCACCCTGGCCTTAGTGAAAGTTATGGTCTGGATACCGGCTTCCATGAGCCCGACCATCAGTTCGTGGGCCTCAACATTGGAACTCCTGCGCTCCACCTTATGTGAGTCCAGGAATCCAGGATTCCAGAGCACGAAAAGCTTGGGACCGCGCGGGGACCCGTCCTCGGAGATGACCTCACAGGAATCTCCTATCAGGCACTCCGCGAGTTCGCCCGGATTGGCAATGGTCGCGGAGCATAAGATGAATACCGGACTGCACCCGTAGTGGGCAAGCACGCGCCTAAGCCGGCGAAGGACATTGGCCACGTTGGAACCGAAAATGCCCCTGTAGGTGTGCATTTCATCGATCACTACGTAGCGCAGCCGGGAAAAGAACCTGTTCCAGCGTGAGTGATAGGGGAGGATGCCCTGGTGAAGCATGTCGGGATTCGTGAGAATCACGTTGGCTTCGCTCTTAAGCTTCCTCCGCGTCTCCCTGGGAGTATTCCCGTCATAGGTCCCGGCCCGCACCACGCCGGCCAGGTCCGGAACAAGTGAACAGAAGTTACCAAGTCCCCTCAGCTGGTCCTGGGCGAGAGCTTTGGTCGGAAACAGGAAGAGGGCGGTCGACTCCTTGTCGGCCAGCAGGGCCTCAACGACGGGTATATTGTAGCATATCGTCTTGCCGCTCGCGGTTGAGGTAACGATAGCGGCGTTCCTGCTTTCGGAGATGAGGTCCAGAGCCTCTGCCTGGTGGGAATAGAGCGAGGTGATACCCATCTGTGAAAGAGCTTCCCTTATGACAGGAGAGATGGAACAACGGGGCTCCCGGTATACCGCTTCCCGCGCCGATAGCTCCTTAACATAGGCGATCTGGCCTCTGTAACCCGCAGAGGACTTGATATTCTCTATGAAATCCGTAATCGTGGTGGTCTTTTCCATGTCGATGTCTGGTGCCTTGTCGGTTATTGGTGCCTCATCGAAGCGCCTCGCGCTATCGAATCCTCGCCGAAGCGATCTCTTATGGAGTCAACGACCCTGACACAGTCTTGTCCTCTGATATCCTCAGGGAAAATGGGGTCCATCATGACCAATGCTCTCTTGGCCAACCCAGAGATGCTCACCCCAATAAGTCTTATATCACGCTCTTCGCAATTCCCGAT
>JAUVJV010000461.1 GCA_030592245.1 Candidatus Eiseniibacteriota bacterium | reverse complement strand
GATGACGTTTACGCCGGTGAGCGCCTCATGAGCCCTCCAGAACCCTGTGTCGAAGATGGCGACGATCACGCCGTCCCCCGTATAGCCCTCCGTATGGAGATCGATGGCCTGGATCTGCTCGAGTTGCCTGTAGGATTCACCATAGAAGCCCTGAGGGGCGAAGGTCCTTGCTGCCGGCCAAGTATGGGGCATCGGGCCTTCCGCGCGCCCGGAGACACGCCTTACCGATTTCACGAAGGGAAGATCCCGGAGTCCTTTCAGTTGAACCCTGTCGGCCGTCAAGCTCACGGCATTCAGCCACCTGGAGAAGGCCCTGAACTCGACTCCCTCCTGCTCGAGAGCCTTGACATACGGCCGGTAGAGCGGAAGGTCTTTCTCATCGAAGGGCCTCAGGGGCCGCGCCGCCAAACGACGCCGGAGGGCAGCAGGCGTGAACTCTCCGGCAGCTTCGGTGATCTTCACTTCCAGCTGTTCTTCCGGATGCTCGCCCTTGTCCCTGAAGAACACCCAGACCGCAACCCTCTCTCCGCTCTCAGCCGTTCGCAGCCATGCTTCAACCGGCGCATCGAAAGCCGCCCCAAGGGATGTACCTGTGAGAAAAAGAGTGATCAGCGCTCCGAGCGCGAGCTTTAAGGACATGCCGCCTCCTTTGTTTTGCATATACCCAATTATACCACAACCGGAGGCTTTCTGCCAGACCCTGGAAACACCGGTGTGGGAACATCGGTAGTGTGACGCATTGTGCGTGGATTCGCTGCGGCCGGGAATGGGGAATGGCGCTGGGGGGCCGGGAAGGCACCCCAGCGAGAATATGAGCGTGAGGAAAGTGAGCGCCCGGCAAGAGCGCTCCCGAACGCGCATCCTGAGCGGAGGTGGCCTTCCCGGCCCCCCATGTTCCAGGTCCCTAAGCCCGCAGGGGCTCGAAGTTCACGAAGTCCGCGTGATGGATGATGATGGCCTCGGTAGTGCGCTTGCCCAGATCGCCTTCCTTGGAATGATATGCGATCATGTGAAGCACTTCAAAAGGAAGGCCGTGCTTGTATGCCAGACCCTGACCCGAGAAAGGATGCCGCAGGAGCTTCCCGTCGGGGCTCTTGACCACCACGCCGCCTTCACGGACATACTCAAGCACCTTCCCCACATCATGGAGCACCGACCCTGCCAGCAGGATATCCATGTCGATCTCCACTGCGTCGCCGTAACTGGCAGTGAGGTTCTCGGCGATACTCACCGCGGTCTTAGTGACGGCGCGAGTGTGATGTAGGAGGCTGAACTTGCAGTCGGGTATCAGCAGTGTAAACGGTATGCTGTCCAAGTCCTGGGCCTTCCAGCCACCCAGATCTATGGCATCGGCCCACACGGCGGCCACTTTCCCTCTGAGAGTCTCGTCCTTTATCATCTTGATTTCCGGGATGAGGTCAATGACCTCTTCGGCCTTCGGGCTCACTTCCTCGCTCCTTTCCCTGTTTTCCTGTGACTGCCTATCCCCAGTATCCTGGCGATATTGGCCCGGGGATCATGCCTGGTCACGATCTTACCCTTCGAATGCGACATTACGGTGGTCACACCGGGACCGTGGCCCGAGAGCACACAGTCGGAGTGAACCACCACGCCGACGGTCATCGCCCCCTTCCTGTACATCCTTCCGAAGGTGTTGTCCGCGTCCTTTATCGCAACGATGTCGCCCAGGCGAATGTCTCCGAGGCCATACCTGGCCACGCTCTTCGCATCCAGGAGCTGTATGTCATAGTCGCCCGAGTGTGAGTGGGTCTTGCCTATGCCCGAGCCCATCATCGCCGCGGGGATGACGTGGGTAACTCCCACCTCCACCTTGCCCTTGACCTCCTTGATATTCATCTTGCCCAGGAGGGCCGGGTCAAGGTTCATGACCGCGATGTCATCGTGACCTTCAAGGCGCAGGCCCGTGCCGAAGGCTCTGACCATGATCGTATCTCCGATGGCCAGCTTCTCGAGTACGGGCACGTCGAAGTCGACCAGGACGTGCTCGATCCCTCCGTGCTTCCCGGTCACGACACCGGTCGCACCCTTCGCATCACCACTCATGACGGTCGCGGCATTGCCCACGCAGGAAAGTATGTTGAGTGCGGCATTGGCGCTTCTGTTGCCGCTCTGGGGACTCAGGTTCTTAACGCTGACTCCCGGCTCGACGTGGTCGGCGACCCATCCGCATGCGTCCTGCCCCACTTTCACATTGTAGGTTATGCCTCCGGTGCCCGGCAGGATAACGGGCTTCCCGGTGGAGCTGATACGATAGGCGACATTGGACATCGTTGGGCTCGAGACCCGGCCTATGACAGACAGCATTACCAGACGATCCGAATTGGTTTTCATATCAGCGGCGCCCCTTTCGGCTAATCCTAGCGCTCCTTCTTTAACAGTGCTTGTTCCTCTAGAAGACATATTACGCGATACTCGGCTGGAGTGGGGGGGGCGGGAGACCACACGCTATCTTACAACTATGAATCTCCCAACCGATTCACCTGATTTCGACTCAACATGGTAGATGTATATGCCGCTGGCT
>JAUVJV010000428.1 GCA_030592245.1 Candidatus Eiseniibacteriota bacterium | reverse complement strand
TATCCGGCCTGCTTCCGCCCCTTGTATCTCTTCTGCTTGCCGCGGCCGTCTCCGCCGTCATCCTGCTCCTTGTGGGTGAGGACCCATTCCACATTGGCTCCGTGATGTTGTCCGGATCGCTGGGCAGCCTGAGGAGCCTTGCCAATACCCTGGAGGAAGCCACACCGCTCATCTTCACCGGTCTCTGCGTGGCGGTGGCGCTCAAGTGCGGTCTCTTCAACATCGGAGGGGAGGGCCAGCTCGTGGTCGGGGCCTTCGCCGCCGCCTGGGTGGGAGTCAAGCTGACCGGGCTCGATCCGGTGACTCACGTCGCGGTGTGCATTCTCTTTGCGGGTCTCGCCGGAGCCCTGTGGGCGCTGATTGCCGGGGTCTTGAAGGCGAGGTTCGGCGCGCACGAGGTCATAAATACCATCATGCTTAACTACATCGCTTTCATCCTGACCAACTACCTGATCACCTTGCCCTATTTCAAGAAGCCGGGCCAGATTCCCCAGACTTATGACATCCTGCCGAGCGCCGCTCTGCCGCGCCTGACATTTCTCTATCAGTACACAAGACTCAATCTCGGATTCGTGCTGGCCATCTTTGCTGTGATCGTAGTGTATGTGATCCTCGAGAAGACCAGGCTTGGGTTCGAGCTCAAGAGCGTTGGTCTCAATCCCACGGCCAGCAGGGCATCCGGCATCTCGGTGGTCAGGAACATGGTGATCGCGATGGCCATCGGTGGTTTTCTTGCCGGGATGGCAGGATCTGAGCGCGTACTGGGAGTACACCGGTATTTCATCAGTCCCTTCCCGTTCGGGTACGGTTTCGCCGGGATTGCCGTGGCGCTCCTGGGACGGAACAATCCGTTCGGCGTGCTCCTTGCCGCCATCTTCTTCGGAGCGCTGGCGAGTGGCGGGGCCCAGGTCGACATTGAAACGCATGTCCCGAGGGAGCTCGTGACCGTGATTCAGGCTATCGTGATCCTCTTCGTCGCGTGCGAGTACCTCGTCAGGCGGATGGGTCTCATGCAGCTGATGGATCTCATGCGGCGGATGGGTCTCCGCAGGAGAGGGGCAGGGGCCCATGAATGATATCTTCGCGGTCTTCGGTGTCTCGCTCCTCTGGGCGACCGTGAGGAAGTCGGTGCCCCTGATATTCGCGAGCACCGGGGGCTTCTTCAGCGAGCGGGCCGGGGTGATCAATATCGGGTTGGAGGGGATGATGCTCTTCGGGGCCTTCAGCGGGGCCATCATCTCGGTCACCACTCACAATCCATGGCTGGGCATCGCCGGAGCCGCGGTTGTCGGGGGCATGATCGGCTACCTGCACGCGATCGCGACCATAACGCTCCGGGCCAACCAGATTATATCCGGAGTGGCCATAAACATGCTGGGTGTGGGGGCCACCATCTTCCTCTGCCAGGTCTGCATGGGAGGTGAGCGTTCTTTCTCATTGGGGCCGGCCGATCGTCTTCCGCTATGGGGACCCTTCATCCCGCTGGTATACCTTGCCATGCTGGTGGTGGGTGGGGCCTTCGTGTTCTGCTATTTCACGATTCCCGGACTGAGGCTCAGGGCGGTCGGTGAGCATCCCCGGGCCGCCGACACCCAGGGCGTGAACGTGAACCGCACCAGGTTCCTTGCCGTCATCACAAGCGGCGTATGCGCGGGCCTTGGCGGCGCATACCTCCCGTTCTTTTCCGGCTCCTTCACCAAGAACATGACCTCAGGCCAGGGGTTCATCGCGCTTGCCGCTCTCATATTCGGCAAGTGGAATCCCCTCGGCGCCCTGGCGGCGTGCCTACTCTTCGGCTTCGCCGACGCTTTCCAGGAGTCACTACAGGGCCGGGGGGGGTTGCCTTCGCAGATCTTCCAGGTTATTCCCTACATCCTCACCATCGTGGCCCTTACCGGGATCATAGGCCGGTCCACTCCGCCTTCGGCTCTCGGCAAGCACTATGAACGCGAAACCTCGAAGTAGAAGGCAGGGCCACAGGACGGCCACACCCGTGAGACGCAGGTTTACCCGATTCTTAGCATCGCTTCCTGATCATGTGGGGAAAGGAACGACGCAGATGAACCGGAAGGTGCGGTTGCCCTTGTTGAGGAATTGGTGTTCCTCGTGAGGTTTGACAAGGGCGAATGAACCCTTCTCCACGGGGATTTCCCGGTCCCCCTGCTTTATCGCGCCCTTGCCGTCAAGCACGTATACCTCGTGCTCCCATTCGTGGGTGTGATATGCCGTGTGGCCGCCACTCTCGATGGCGAACTCCCGCATGACGAAGTTGGGCGCTCCCTCATCGCTTCCCAGGAGCACCTTCATCCGCACTCCTGTGATGTCGGGTTGATCGATCTCGGTGTATTTCACCTTCTTGGCATCTTCGACTATCATGGGTCACCTCCAGGATGGGGTCGTTTCTGCAATCTTACTATTACGGGACGGCGAAGGTCAATGCCGGTATCACAGCAAGAGCTCCAGCTCGAAGGCCAAATTCACAAAACTGGGGTCAGGTACCGGATTGTGAATTCACAATCCGGTACCTGACCCCAGCTTTGTGAAAAGCGAGGTCACGGGGGTCATGCTTTTCGGATGTCGCTTTGCGCGGGAAGCGGTATGACATGGCCAGTCCGATCGAATACGGGTGCCTGCGGATGGGGCCGTCATAGTCCTCGGGGTATTCGTGTTCCGAGAGCCACTGGGTGCGCTCGATGAGCAGGGAGACCCGGTCGCTCAAGACCAGCTCGGCAC
>JAUVJV010000359.1 GCA_030592245.1 Candidatus Eiseniibacteriota bacterium | reverse complement strand
GGCCCCACCCACGTCAATCTCGGCAATATCTACCGGTCAAGGGAAGATTACGGTCGGGCCCGGGAACACTACCAGAAGGCCCTGGATCTGGATAGCACAAATGCCATAGCCGGCATGGGTGTGGCGGCAATGCTTGAAGCCACGGGCAGGATGGACGAAGCTCTCGAATACTTGGACCGCACCATCCTCTTCAGGCCTGACCATGCCCCCGCTTACCATGCCAAGGCTTCGCTTCTGATGAGGTTGGACCGGTACGAGCACCTTCATGAGGTCCTGAGACAGGGGCTCAGGTCTGCGCCTCGCGATCCCTTGCTCCTTTCCGACATGGGCCTGTATCACCTGAGGAGTGATGAGGCCGACTCGGCAATAGCCTATCTTGAGGATGCGCTTGAGCTTCGCCCGGATCTCCTGAGTGCTCGCGGCAATCTCGCTGTCGCATACGAGAGAAAGGGGCTGGTGTCCGAGGCGATAGGACACTACCGCAGATACATCGACCAGGCCCCGCCCGGTTCATCACGGCAGACGGCGGAACGGGCATTGGAGAGACTTCTGGAAACCTGATCGGTATCATAAGCACCCGGGACACCGGGGACAATATCTACTACACCCGGCGGGGTTTCCATGCACAGTTACGGGCTACCTACTTCGGCTCGCCGGGTCCATATTCCATCCCATATCTTGCTTGCCCCGGCCAGGCTGCTTAAATTATAATATCGACCGACGACGAGGAGGGAACATGAAGAGCATCTGTTGGATTGCCATTCTGGTCATCACTGCATCCACTCTTCCGGTAACTGCAACAACAACACACGCTTGTTCTTATTCGCTCGAGAAGACCACGCGGGTAACATATGCCGGGAGGAAGGCGCGAACCACCAGGTCGAATGGCCAATGTATCGCGGTCGATCCGTGCGGCAGGGTACACCTGGTCTGGGAGGATGACCGGCACATGAACCGCGAGATCTATTATGCATCGATAGTCAATGACAGCGTACTCCCGGAGATCAGGATCACGCGCACACCGGCCGAATCCAGCTATCCCTGTGTCGCGAGTGACTCGGTGGATACCTACATACTCTGGGAAGAGGTGATCGGCCCGTATTCGGATATCATGTACGCCCGGATCAGGGATGGGGAAGTGGCCGTGAAGAAGCGCCTGACCCACACCCACCTAGAATCATCTTGCCCGGTTTCCGCTCTCGGTCCCGACGGCTCACTGCACATTGCCTGGCATGAGGGCCCTTTCAAGCAGACCGCCATCTACTACGGCAGGGTCGAGAATGACAGCCTGGCCGAAACATATGGGGTCTGCACGAGCCATCCGGGAGCCTTCAGGCCGGACATTGCCTGCGATGGGGATGGCCGTATCATGATTATGTGGCCCGAAGCAACCAGGATGAGTGCAAGGCTCTACAACGGTTCGCAATGGGAAGACGAGAAGACTATTGCGGACCTTAAGGCCATTCCCTGGAAGGTTTCCGTCACCAGTCTCCCGGAAGGGCGATGGGCAGCCGCCTGGTTTGACGGGCGGACCGATGTGAACAAGGTCTTTATCGGATTCTATGACGGCGGCGACTGGCAGGACCCGATCTGGTTGGCCGGCGATGAGCGCACAACCAGCTACTATCCGGACCTGTCGGCCACGGAATCCGGTCATCTGGTCGCAGTGTGGGAAAACCGGATACCCTCAGATAATCAGTACACTATCCGTGCTTGCTGCCATGACGGCCAGAGCTGGGGTACGACCGTGGAGTTCTACCGGAATCGTAAGGCCGGACGATATCCTTCAATCGCAATTCGCGATGGGGTCGTTCACCTGGTATGGTTCAGTTCCATGGATTATGCGGATGAGATCTACTACAGCACGCTGAGGAGTAACAAATGAGATCCAGGTCAGGTTGGCTGATCCCGGCCGCGATTGTGGCTGCGGCTTTCGCTGTTAGGCTAATCATGCTTCTCCAGACAAGGAATCTGCCCATCTATTACCAGCCCCTCCTGGATGCGGGCTTCTTCCATCAATGGGCCGAATTCAAGCGCTCAGTCGCCTGGGGAGAAGCCGCACCCGCGTTCCGGGAACCGGTATATGCGTATTTTGTCGCTCTCGTTTACACGGTGTTCCGCGAGAGCCTCTCGATCGTGCGTGTGATCCAGTGCCTGCTGGGCAGCGCGAGTGTTCTGCTGCTCTATGCTGCCACACGGAAAATCTACGGCAGGCTCGCCGCGACGGTCGCTGCCGTCGTGCTTGCTCTCTTCAGTCCTGCGATCTTCTTCTCCTCGGAGATAAACGAAACCACGCTGGCCGTATTCCTTGTGATTGCGAGCGCATACGCCTTGACCAGGGCGGGTAAGGGACTCCCGCTCTTCAATGCCTCCCTGTCGGGCCTCCTGGCGGGGGCGGCATTCCTGACGAGGTTCGTATCTGTCGTGGCGCTGCCGGCATGGATACTCCATCTGCTGCTGTCCCGGGAGCCCCGGTTGAGGAAGGCCACGTTGATGCTACTTGTGGGTTTCGCGATCGTGCCTCTGTGCTACCATGTTCTGCTGCTCAAGACCGACCAGAGGGCGTATTTTCCCTTGCGAACCTCCTGGCACGCTTTGATGGGCTCGGGTGCCACGGGAGGTGTCACCCTCGAACCCGAGTTTGAAATCAGTCTTGGCGGAAGCCGTGGTGCGTACAGGGCAACGGCCTCCACCGGCCGGATTGAAGGCCGGCGGGACATGCTCAGACTTGCGACAATAGAGAGTCCGGAAATCGAATCAGAGACCGACGCCTACAGACACTGGGGCGACAGGACAGCCGAGGACCTTGCCTCGGACCCGGCAGGCTATTTCGGGGTCTTCCTGAAGAAGCTGGGCGTCTTCTGGGGACCTGCCAACCCGCCGTCCAATCTGGACATGAGATACGTGGCCGACTTCTCGTTTCTTCTCAAGAACCGGCTGTTCAGTTTCGCGGTAGTCGCCGCCCTGGGGTTTCTTGGTCTGGTGACGGGTGTGCGCCGGACCTCACTCGGTTTTGCGCTCTATGCGCTATCCCTCCCCCTGGTGGCTTCGGCCTACCTGGTAAGTGATATCGAAAAGATGCTGATCGTGCCCTTCCTGGCGATGTTTGCGGGAGTCGCCTTTGCGGCTATCGCTGAGAGCATCAGGAGGCGCAGGACGATGAAGGCGATAGGCCTGGTAGTCGCGGGCATTGTCCTTATCGCTGTCTTCCACCAGCTTCCGGGACACGAACTTGACAGGGCCCGCAACCTCGCGGTAACCGGCGATGCTTACGCAGATGCCGGTATCTTCGACAAGGCCGAGATCTTGTATGAGGAAGCGATAGGCCTCTCCCCCGGCCTGGC
>JAUVJV010000388.1 GCA_030592245.1 Candidatus Eiseniibacteriota bacterium | reverse complement strand
CTTGTTGTCATGTTCTTCGGGACATCCGCCCTGACGCTCCGGCGCTCGGCGGATTGACAGGGCAACCTGCTTTTGTTAGAATTCCTCAGGCGATGATAAGGATCTGTGGAGGAGATAACATGTTCGAATCTAAGTCTGTGCTTGCAGCTGTTCTCTTGATCGGCCTGCTGGTGCTGGGTGCGGCTGGCTGGGTGGAGGCCGGTGATGGCAAACAGCTGATGCTGGTTTTCACCACCGACACCGGCGGAGAGCTGAACCCGTGTGGGTGACACGCCGGCGATAAAGGAGTCCTGGCCCGGAGGGCTGGCTACGTTGATTCACTTCGAGAAGTACATGAAAACCTGTTGCTTGCAGACATAGGCGATTTCTTCGGTAATCGCACCCCCGCCCAGGAGAAGTCACGCAGCAGGGTGGTCATCGACTATATGAGAATGGTGAAGTATGACATCGTCACCATCGGTGAGAAGGACATGAACTACGGCCTGGCCTTCCTGCTCGACCAGGTCAAGGAGGGCACGTTCGACGTGGTAGGCGCCAACCTTTATGGCAAGCGGGACAGCACGCTCTTGTTCGAGCCCTACATCGTCAAGACGGTAGGCGGAATAAAGGTCGGTTTCATCGGCCTGACGGATAATGATCCGCGCAAGGTCGGAGTGTTTGAACAGCTGGAGGCGGCCTATGTCTCCGGTTACACCGAAGCGGCCCGGGAGTACCTGCCGGAGCTTAAGGAGCAGTGCGACATAGTGGTCGGCCTTGTTCACGTTGGTCTGGCAAACGCCCGGAGACTCGCCGAGAAAGTCCCTGATTTCGACATCATCCTGGTCGGTCACGGAAGCGACCGGACCGCCATGGCCGAGAAGGTGGGGGAGACCATAATCGTCAAGTCAGGCTCCAAGAGCAGCTCCATCGGTACGCTGATGCTCTCGCTGGATGATGATAACCGGATCGTGGCGTTCGACGGGATATCGAAAACCCTCAAGAAGCACGGGCGCAAGAATTCCGAACTCCAGGGATTGGTCACCACGTGCGAGGAACGCCAGAAGGTCAGGGACAGGCTGCTGGCCAAGCGGCGTTACCGGCTCCCCACGATCCCCAAGCGGCCCGAGGTGATCGCGGGTGAGGGCTATCTGGGTTGGGATACCTGCAAGCAGTGCCACGGCGAGATCTACGAGCGCTGGGCCGATGACCCGCACGCGCATGCTTTCGCCACTCTGGCGGAGGATGACAACTGGAATGATCCCGCCTGTCTGCCATGCCATGTGACGGGCTACGAAGTCGCTGCTGTCAGGGACTCGACGGATATCAAGCCGGAGCTGTGGAATGTCCAATGCGAGGCCTGTCACGGGATGGGCACCAAGCATGCCAGGGACGGGAGCATGAGGCCTGTTCCCGAAAGCGTGTGTCTCAAGTGCCACACCCCCGAGTGGACTCCCGACTGGAACTATGCCGAGGCGGTCAAGATGATCGACCACGGCAAGGATGGAAAACTAGATTGAGACCCAAGGTCATAACGATCCTGCTTATCGTGGCATCGATTGCACTGATAGTGGCAGGCCTTGCCGGCGGGGAGCGTGACTTCATAGGCTCGCTCGGCAGCTATATCTGACTGTCCTGTATAGGGGTCGGGTAACCCCTTCCTGAGCGAATGAAGCGAAGACTCTGGCAAATCATATCCACGGTACTGCAGAACGGTTATATCCCGGGCTATCTCGGCTTCAGGCTCTATGGCGGTTTCCTGAAGGGCTTCTGCGTACCCACCCTCAACTGCTATGCCTGCCCGGGAGCTTTCGGGTCCTGCCCCATCGGGATACTCCAGAACTTCATCGCCCAGCGCATGTTTCCCTATTTCATTGTGGGTTTCCTGGGCCTGGTGGGTGCGGGTGTGGGAAGGATGACCTGCGGCTGGCTTTGTCCGTTCGGCCTGCTGCAGGATGTAATGAAGAAGATATCCCGGCGGACCGTGAAACTGCCCCGCTGGATGGGCAAGCTCAAGTACGTAGCCCTTGTGGTGCTGGCCATCGTGCTGCCGTTCCTGCTGGTGGAGACCTGGTACTGCAAGCTCTGTCCCGCCGGGGGTCTGGAAGGCGGTATTCCGTGGGCGGCCGGCGGCGCGCTGGGAGCGGACGCCATGGAAGGCCTCGCCGTGGGGTACTTCTTCTGGCTGAAGATGGCGTTGCTTGCAGGCTTCATCGTGGCAATGGTCTTCATCAAGCGGCCTTTCTGCCGGACCTTCTGCCCGCTCGGGGCGATCTTCTCCCTTTTTAATAAGATCAGCCTGGTGAGGCTGCGTCTCGATAAGAAGAAGTGCAATGAGTGCGGTTTCTGCGCCCGGATATGCCCGGTCGATCTCAATGCTTACAAGGAGCTTGACTCTCCCGAATGCATCAAGTGCCTCGACTGCACCAGGTGCCCGACCGGAGCCATCACGGTCGAGTTCGGCCTGGGAGGGAGGCCTTGAGCGGCGCGGTCGATCTCTCCTCTTTCGGTTTAGGCCCTGGCTCATTCGTCACCGTTCTTACCGGGGCGGGTGTGTCTGCAGAGTGCGGGATTCCGACCTTCAGGGGCGCCGGAGGACTGTGGAGGACCTACAGGGCCGAGGAGCTGGCGAGACCGGAGGCGTTCAGAGAAGATCCCCGGCTGGTGTGGGAGTGGTATGACTACAGGCGCGGGATCTGCGCCGGCAAGCAGCCGAATCCGGCCCATCATGCCATAACCCGGCTGGACGAAAAGGTCTCGGATTTCCTGCTCATCACCCAGAATGTGGATAATCTCCACCGGAGGGCCGGCACGCGGCGTCTGGTGGAGCTGCATGGGAATCTATTCAAGGCGCGGTGCCTGGACTGCGGCGCCGTCACCTCAGATCTGCCGGTACCCCTTCCCGAGATCCCTCCGCACTGCACCTGTGGCGGAATGCTGAGGCCCGACATCGTGTGGTTCGGGGAGGCCTTGCCTGAGAAGGCCATCCGCGAGGCGTCCGAGGCGTCGAGGGACTGCGACCTGATGGTGGTGGCCGGCACTTCGGCGGTTGTCCAGCCGGCGGCCTCGATGCCGCTCCTGGCCAAGCAGGCGGGGGCGCACGTAGTGGAGGTAAATCCCGAGCCGACGCCCTTGACGCCCT
>JAUVJV010000192.1 GCA_030592245.1 Candidatus Eiseniibacteriota bacterium | reverse complement strand
GACTTCGGGGCCGTCAATGAGGTGTATGCGCGCTATTTCAAAGAACCGTACCCGGCCCGGGCCTGTTTTGGGGGCTGTGAGCTCCCGAAGGGAGCCCTGGTTGAGATAGAGGCGATCGCCGCGGTTTAGATGCCGCGGTGTGCGCCGCCACTCTCCGAGAGGTGATCAGATGAGCAGCAAGAAGGTGCGACTTACAGAGCTCGTAAGCTGTGCCGGTTGAGCTTCCAAGATAGGTCCGGGTGACCTTCGGGAAGTGCTCAAGGGCTTGAATCTAAAGAAACGCTCGCGTCTCCTGGTGGGCGGTAACACGCTTGATGATGCTGCGGTTTACCGGCTCGAGGGAGACCTGGCGCTGGTGTCTACCGTGGACCTGTTCACCCCCGTGGTGGACGACCCGCGCAGTTACGGCAGGATAGCCGCGGCCAATGCCCTGAGCGACGTCTATGCGATGGGCGGCAAGCCGGTCCTGGCGCTTAACGTCTTGTGTTTCTCGGAGGAGACCGTTTCTAATTCCATCGCAAACCTCATTCTCCGGGGTGGCCAGGAGAAGCTCGACGAGGCCGGTGTCATGATGGGCGGCGGGCACTCTATCGAGGATAAGGAACTCAAGTACGGTCTGTGTGTTTCAGGTGTTGTGAGACGTGATCACATAGTAAGGAACTCGGGCAGCAGGGTGGGGGATGCGATAGTGCTCACGAAGCCTCTTGGAATAGGGCTCATGACCACGGGTATCAAGTACGGCCTCTTGAAGAGACCTGCCATCCGTAAGGTCACGCGGGTGATGGAAGAGCTGAACGAGGCCGCCTGCAGGGTTATGACGCGAATCGGGGTCAATGCCTGCACCGACATCACGGGCTTCGGCTTTCTGGGTCACGTGAGCGAAGTCGCGGCGGCGAGCAAGGTGGACATGGAAATCGAGTTTGCCACCCTCCCGGTGATGAGCGAAGCCTATGACATGCTCAAGGCCGAAGCCATCGCGGGAGGTCTCTGGACCAACAAGACATATGTATCCCCGCGGGTCTCTGCCGTGGGCCTTGGCGAGGACCAGGTGAACATACTCTACGATCCCCAGACCTCGGGCGGCCTGCTGATGACGCTGGCAGAGTCCAGGGTCGATGCGCTCTTGAAGTCGCTCAGGCGCTCGGGCGTGCGTTATGCCGCGAGGATCGGGAAAGTGCTTGCTAAGGGTGATGGCCATATTGTAGTAAAGGGATAAGCAGTAAAGGGATGAAGATGAGGATAATGGGAATGGATGGGTTCTGGTGGACCTCAAGGACTTCAAATCCTCTGTCGGGTGCTAATAACATCCGAGGTGGGTTCGATTCCCACACGTTCCCGCCATATCGTGGGGGTGTGGCTTGAGACTGGGACTTACAGTGCTCCTGAGCGGGGTTGCCCTGCTCCTGCTCGCATCTTCGCTGTTCGCCGATGACGGGAGCATGGAGGCGAGCAAGGGCTCGCTTCCGGATACCACAACAGCCTCGCCGATCTCGCTGGTGGGCATCACGCGGGACTATGGACTGGAGAATGAGCCGGATTTCAAGCATTCGCCGCGCACAAGTGTTCTGTATTCTACGATTGTGCCCGGGCTCGGCCAGGCGCGCAACGGCCGCTGGGCAAAGGCATCCGCATTCGTTGTGGTCGGGGCGCTCTTAGTCGCAAACACGATCGTGGAATCAGACAGAGCCGACAGATATCTTCACCTTTCCCGCAATGCCACCAGCGTGGAGGAAGCGGAAGATTACTACGCTGACTATTCTCGCCACTATGATGCGAGGGACCGGATGATCTGGTGGACCGTCGGATTCTGGGTCGTCAACATGCTCGACGCTTACATCGACGGTCATCTCTTCGCATTCTCGCGCCAATAGGCGTAGCAACTCAATCCACGAAGTCTGGAGGTCAGTCATGACGGCAATGAATAGCAAGAGAACTACCGGCCGGGGAAGGAAGACCAGGAAGGGTAAGAAGGGATCGCGGACGAAGGACGTGGCGATGGAGTGGATAAAATCAATAGTGATAGCCCTGATCCTCGCCCTGATTACAAGGGCCACGGTGGTTCAGGCTTTCAGGATACCGACCGGGTCAATGAAGGAGACACTCTTGAGGGGTGATTTCCTGCTGGTTAATAAGTTCATCTATGGTTCCCAGATCCCGTTTACCGATATCAGGCTTCCGAAGCTGCGCGGGCCCAAGCGGGGTGACGTGATCGTGTTCAAGCATCCGACCGAGCAGAAGGACTATATCAAACGCTGCGTCGGGCTCTCCGGCGACACCGTGGAGCTCAAGAATGATGTCCTCTATGTCAACGAAGAGCCGGTGGATGAGCCCTACAGGCTGCTGGAGACCAGTTATGTCGGGCACAGGGCGAATTTCGGGCCGGTCAAGGTGCCGGAGGGCAAGCTCTTCATGCTGGGGGACAACCGGCACAACAGCTCCGACAGCCGCGTGTGGGGGATGCTCGATGAGAAGTACCTGAAGGGCAAGGCGATGGTCATCTACTTCTCCTGGGATTTCGACAAGCGCTTTCCCAGGTTCACGCGTATGGGAACTCTGATACGCTGAAGGAGCCATGGACAAAAACCTGATTCGGAACTTCTGCATCGTCGCTCACATCGACCACGGGAAGTCCACACTGGCCGACAGGCTCTTGGAGGTCACCGGCACGGTCTCCGCCAAGGATATGCGTGAGCAGGTGCTGGATAATATGCCGCTCGAGCGTGAGCGCGGGATAACCATCAAGAGTCATGCGATCACGATGGAGTACAGGGCTCGTGACGGCAGGGTCTATGAGCTCAACCTCATCGACACGCCGGGCCACGTCGACTTCACTTACGAGGTCTCGAGGAGCCTTGCGGCCTGCGAGGGCGCCGTGGTGCTCGTCGACGCTTCCCAGGGGATAGAGGCCCAGACCTTGAGCAACCTCTATATGGCGCTTGAGAATGACCTGGCGATAATACCAGCTCTCAACAAGATTGACATGAAGGCGGCAAGGGTCGGCGAGCTGAAGGAACAGGTGTCGGAGCTCCTGGGCGTGGAGGAATCCGAGATCCTCGAGGTGAGCGCCAAGGAGGGTATAGGGATCAAGGAGATCCTCGAGGCGATGGTAGAGGAGATTCCACCTCCCGAGGGCGATTCCTCCGCACGCTTGAGCGCCCTGATATTCGATTCATCATTCGACCAGTACCGCGGGGCGATCGCCTATGTCAGGGTGTTTGAGGGCACCTTGACAGCCGGCATGAAGATCAGGCTGCTCGCAAAGGGGACTGTGCATGAGGTCCTCGAGGTAGGGGTCTTCAGGCTGGGTATGTCCCCGAGGAAGCGGCTGTTTGCCGGCGAGGTCGGCTACATCGTTGCCGGTATTAAGAACGTCGCCGACGCCAATGTGGGAGATACCGTCGCGGAAGCCGATGATGAGAATGCCAGGCCTCTTCCGGGGTACCGGGAGATCAAGCCCATGGTTTATAGCGGGCTATATCCCACCGATGGAGAGAACTTCGAGGTCCTGCGGGAAGCTCTTCTAAAGCTCAGGCTGAATGACGCCTCCCTGAGCTATGAGCCGGAGAGCTCGCAAGCGCTGGGTTTCGGTTTCAGGTGCGGCTTCCTCGGGCTCCTTCACATGGAGATCGTCCAGGAGAGGCTTGAAAGGGAGTATGATCTCAACCTGATCGCCACCGTTCCGAGCGTGAGGTATAAGGCCACGCTCACCGACGGGGCCCGGGTCGAGATCGAGAATCCATCCAGCATGCCGGAGCCGCACCGGCTCGAGACCGTGGAGGAGCCCTATGTGACGGCGCAGGTGGTTACCCCGATGGAGTACCTGGACGTGGTCATGCGGCTCGTCAAGGAACGGCGGGGAGTCTACAGCGGCTCTGAGATGCTCGATTCAAAACGGACGCTCATTACCTGCGAACTCCCGCTGGCCGAGATCCTTGTGGATTTCCATGACCGGATCAAGTCGATCAGCAAGGGTTACGCGTCCTTCGACTATGACTTCTCCGGCTACAAGCCTGCGGACCTGGTGCGGCTGGATATCCTCGTGAACGGCGAGCCGGTGGACGCCCTCTCGGTGATAGTTCACAGGGACCGGGGATACAAGCTGGGCAAGCAAATCGTGGAGAAACTCAAGGACCTGATACCGAGGCAGCTCTTCCAGGTGGTGCTCCAGGCGGCTATCGGATCGCGTGTGATCTCGAGGGAGACTATCAACCCCTTGAAGAAGAACGTGACGGCCAAGTGCTATGGCGGTGATATCACGCGCAAGCGCAAGCTCCTCGAGAGACAGAAGGAAGGGAAGCGCCGGATGAAGAGCGTCGGGAGGGTGACCATACCCCAGGAGGCGTTTCTCTATCTCCTCAAGGTGGACAGATGAGGATGGCTGATGCATCCACCGGGGGGATCTACGTACACATCCCCTTCTGCGAGAGCAAATGCGCTTATTGCGCCTTCAACTCCCGCCCGACCCCGGCCGGAGTGCCGGCGGAGTATGTGAGCGCTCTTCTCCTTGATATCGCGGCTGAATCCGAGGCCTGGACGGGCATCAGGTTTAAGTCCGTCTATCTGGGCGGCGGAACCCCGAGCCTTCTCTCTCCGCGGCAGCTCGGGAGCATAATGAACTCTCTTGCGAGCTGCTTTGAGATCGATGAAGACGCGGAAGTCACCATCGAGTGCAATCCCGGCTCACTCGACCTTGCCCGGGCAAGAGCGTTCCGGGACCTGGGAGTCAACCGGGTGAGCGTCGGTGTGCAGTCGATGTGTGAGGCCGAGCTTGCCTCCCTGGGCCGGCGCCACAACATGCCGGACTCCCTGGCGGCCCTGGAGGCTCTGCGGTCGGCCGGCTTTGAGAACGTGAGCGCCGATGTGATGCTTGGAATCCCGGGCCAGTGCATGGAGAGCCTTCATGCAACCCTGGAGCAACTCTCCGGTCTTGTGGATCATGTCTCGGCGTATCTTCTCTCGGTCGAGCCGGGAACGGAGTTCGAGCGGATGGCGGGTCAGGGTAACCTGGACCTGCCGTCTGAGAGCAAGGTCCTTGAGCTCTATGGACAGGCGGACCGGGAGCTCCGGGCCAGTGGGTTCTCAAGATATGAAGTGTCCAACTGGAGCCGGCCCGCCTCTCGGTGCGTCCACAACCTGATGTACTGGGGGCGCGGCGATTACGCAGGTCTCGGCGCCGGAGCCCATTCGCATCGGGGCGGGCTCAGATACTCAAAGGTGACGGATCCTGAGGAGTACATCGCGCGGCTTTACCGCCTCATCGACCCGGTGGACATGCGCGAGCGTCTCACACAGGATCAGATACTGCTCGAGGAGATCATGCTGGGCCTCCGGACCGAGCGCGGTCTGGACCTTGCCGGCCTCAAGGATCGCTTCGTGATTGACGAATGCCGCCTGGATGCCGGCATAGCCGGTCTCATCGAGCAGGGCCTCCTCTCCAGGAACG
>JAUVJV010000217.1 GCA_030592245.1 Candidatus Eiseniibacteriota bacterium | reverse complement strand
GGAGTGTCGTCATAGACGAGCACGCCGCCCTGCCCGCTGTAGCTGCTCCAGTCATAGACCATCTCGACCCCCGCATGGGGCGTTAACGCGTCCTGGTCGCCATAGCCGGCATAGCTCACGGCCAGGGTGGCGGGCAGGATGTTGGGATCGGTGGCCACAGGGTGCGACGGGAGATTGAGGGTCAGGTCGCCGGAGGAATCATGATGCCAGCTGGTCACATGAAGAGTGGTATCGGCGAAGTTGGAATAACCCGGGTAGCTCGCCGCATCGTAGCCGGTCTCCCCGCCCTCAATCAGGAGCTTGCCGCCACCCGCGACGTACTGGTTGAGGTTGAATCGGTATGATTCCACCGATACGGGTGAGGTATCGTCGCCCGAGCTCCAGACTATGACATCATAGTCGGTCCAGGTGCCGGGATCGGTCGCCGCGGAAGTCTCTGTGGTGACATCGTATCCGAGATCGACAAGATCCTGGGCGATGGCAGCGGCGGACTTGATGCGTCCTGCTCCGATGCCGGCCTCGACCTCCATGAACTCGGCGAAACTCACGACCTCACCCCCGGGCCCGTACTTAATATCCGGGACGGTCTTGGCGTCCTTATCGTCAATTACAAGGAGATTGCCCATGGTGGGGAAGAGCTCGAAGTTGACGATCTCGGTCGCCTCGTCCACCGTGACATAGTTATTCTGGGTGATGTAGTGGTAAGCGCTTATTCTCACCATGTAGGTGAAGTACGGAACCGCATCGGTCAAGAAAGCCCCGCCCGCGAGCGAGTCCGATGTTGTCTGGGTAATGAGCGACATGTCGTCGCTGCGGTAGACGTGGATCGTTGCCGTGAGGGCCTTCCCGGTCCCGTCCTCGGTGACCGTACCCGATATGACGCCACTCGGCGCCGGGGTCATGGCGTAGTCGTAGGTATTAGCGCCCCACATCACCGTCCTGGAGCCTGCAAAGTCGAGATACCCGAACTTGACGGCATAGATGTCATATGGCCCCACCAGGATAGAGTTGGGTGCGGCGTAGTCCCCGTTGGTGCCGGTCGTGACCTCGAAGACCGGTGTCACGGTGGAGGTATCGCTTCCGGCAATGTAGGCCGAGACCAGCACGCCGGAAAGCGAATCGCCCGAGACTAAATCGGTCACGGTACCCGTCAGCATTCCGTAGGTTTCTATCACGGAGACCGCATCAATGTAGATCTCATAACCCGGGTAGGCCAGGGTCACGGTGACCTCTCCGAGGCTGGTCGGTGTCGCATCGATCACGGCCGAGTCATCCGGCGATGAAACGAACTCATCAAGCCCTGATCCCACCGCGAACATCTCGAGGCCGGCGTGGGAAGTGTGTCCGACTATGGTACCTTCATAGTAGGGGGTGAGGGCGCCGGTGAGCCCGATGGCATCCACCCTTGCACTCACCTCGGGATCCGGAAGCGCGAGAGCGCCCGCGACCACCAGAGGCTTATCGAAGCTGTCATAGGCGTCACCGATCTTGCGTCCCACAACAGATAAGACCTCTCCATAAGGCGCATCGACCGTGATCACCGCTGTGCCGGTTGCGTCTGTCGTATCCACCAGGGCCGGATCGATTCCCCAGCCGTCTATGGTCACGATGATGTTCTCGATGGGAACATAGAGCGTGTCGGTCACGGTGATGGTGACCGCCGTCGGAGTTTCCACCTGGATGGTGTCAGGATCGATCGCTACGAATGCCGGAATCACCACCTGGATGGTCTCGGTCAGCGGCGTGTGGTTGTGGCTGGTAACCGTAAGGTCCATCTCGCCCACGATGGTGGGAGGAGGGTCCAGGGTCAGAGTGATGTCGCCGCTCGCGTTGGTGTACCCGTTTTCATAGACCTCACCCGGCATGTTGAGGCATACCAGGGCGTCGGCCAGGGCCCCGCCCGAATCCTCCACGTGAACGGAGTAAGTGCCGGACCCCAGCGGGCAGACACCCGTATGGGTGGCTGTCATCGCGACCGGGGTGTCGGTCCAGACCTGGAGTGAGGGGTCGCCCATCGTGTTATACATCTCGTAATAGCGCTTGCTCGAACCCTCACCGCTATAGTGTTCATAGGTGTACCACTTGCCCTGGTCGGTCATGCCGGAAATCCAGGTCAAGCCATCATCGAAGAGACCCTTGAATACTCCCTTCTCGAGCACGTCATCCTCATCCCAGTAGGAGTTGACCGAGGAGGCCCAGAAGACCAGCGCGGCCTTATCCGGCTGGCGGATCCAGGTCTCGGAGAAGCATTCGCCGTAGTCGTATTCGCCGGTGATGCACGCATAGCTCTGCACGAAGGGGTACATGTCAAGATTGGTCAGTCCCTGCACGTCGCTCGCGTAGAAACGGGGGCCGTCGTCCCAGTAGGTGGTGGCGCCGTGCCCGGAGTAGACGCCCAGGCACCGCCCGTCATTGAACGCGTCCTTCACCTGCTGGGTCGTGGCATTGTATGTGTAAGTGTAGAGCTTCTCTGAGGTATACCCCGCCGGGTCCAGGTAGTTGGAGATGACGTAATTGTGGGTGCCCTCGGTAATGGAGTAGTTGTCGGTTGAGGCCATGAAGACAGCTTTCTTGATCCAGTCTGTCCCCGAGAAGAGCTGCATCTCGTATTCCACGGTCCTTTCCACAAGGTTGGCGGCCTGTGCGGGAGTCACCACGGAGAAGCGTCCGACTCCAAGGTCCGGGATATAGTCCGGATCGGTCATGGTCGCATAGTAGAGATCGGTCGGGGGATTATCGGTCTCAGTCCCCACCCAGTTAGGGATATCCGCAACATCGCCCACGAGGAGCACATAACTCGGGGGTACGGTCCAGTTATCCCAGGCGTCCTTTATGTAGTTCTTGATCGCCGTCGTGGTCGCCCCGCCGGGGATATCGGCGGTTGAAGTGAGCGTGGCCTCATAGCCCTTGCTCTGCTTCCAGTCCGCCAGGGGCTGCATCTCGGAATAGAAATCAGGGTCGCTGATTATGAGATAGCCGATTGGCCACATGGGCGACGCCTTGGCCGGGGCCCGGTAATTGAGAAGAGCTTTTGCGGCGGCTTCCTCGAAAGAAGGGGAGGCATAGCGATCGATGGTGGCGCGGGTCGCGGCATGGTCGGCTTCAGGTGTTGAGAGCCTGAGCCTCAGGCGGTGGATGACATCGATGGCGCCCCGGACCGGGAGGTATCTTATGGGAGCGATCTCCACCATGGCGAAGCGGTGGCCCCGCATCTGTCCCACGCTTTCGATGCGTACGGCCTGGGCGGGGTAGGAGTTGGATGACGCATAGAACTCCTGCGACATGACAAACCGCGCGCTCTCCCTTGCACCCCGGATCTTCTCGACCGGCTCCTGGGCCGGGAATACTCGGGTGTCATAGCCCATCTTGCCGAGGTCATAGCTTGCGGTCTCGATCTCCATGATCTCGATCTGCGGGTTTGCGCCCTGCGGAATCTCAATGGCGCGGCGGAAGATGGGAAGTGAGGCCTTGCCCGGCGTGACGACTCTCCCGCAGCCCGGAATGTCGAGCATTGTGAAGTTCCCGTTTTCCGTCTCCGTGCTGCTCAGTGAGAATCCGGCGAACTCGAACTCGAGAACCACCTCATCCGGCCCGTCCGCGATCAGGCGCACGGCCGGTTCCTGTCCCTCGCTCTCAGGGACGAGGGATATCCAGACAGGGTTGCTGCCGGCAAAAACGGTACCCGTGAGGAGCAGCAAAGTCAGGGTTACGACTGCGATGAAGCGGTACATGTTCTTCCCCTTCCGTTCTGGTCCGGTCTCGCGTATTCAGGACCGGATGGTCCATGGTTTTCTTGCGCAAAGATTACAATACATCTCATTATATCAGGTTCTACTGGGTCATTAAAGGGAAGATTCGGTTTCCTTGGCAGGGATATGAAGGGCCCGCGGGCGGTGGACGCATCCCCGCGGGCCTGGTCTGAGCAGTCTATGGGCCTGCCTGGCCGCCACCCTTGAGGGCCGGCCATTCCGAGAAGGCCAGATAGAAAATCATTACTACATTAATCACCGGGATGATCATCAAGATCGCGAGTGCCCCACTGAAACCGGCCTTGGTGAAGATTTTCCAGAAGGGCCATATTATTATGACACCTACAATGAGTAACCAGAGGATGAAATCCATGGCTTCGCCTCCTCTCGCCGTGACACCTTTACAGGAGCGCCATCTCTTGCGCTATGGCTGGATATTAGGTTCACATTCGCCAGAGCGTCAAGACAATAGTGGGGTCTGCGGGGCAGACCAGAGATCAGGAGACGGAGGTTGTCTTTTGTGGCTCCCCGGCGTAAACTCGCTCTCGATCTGGATCAGAGATGGAGCAAGGCCAAGTGCCTGAAAAACTGGTCAGTCATGTGGCGACACTATGGGAGGCAAGTCAAGTGCGCATGGCCGTGCCTGGAGGCCAAGGGTGAGACTACCGGTTCTGGTTGGAGGCGCTATCGCGATCATAGCCCTGTTGGGAGGGCTGACGGTATTACCGCCACAGGTCGCGTTTCTCATAGGATCGATGCCCATCGTGCTCTTCCCCGGCGTGGTGATTGCAGGGCTTTTCGGGCTGGCGCGCACGGAGGTCCGGTCGCTGCCTGAACGGCTTGCCGTGGGGTTCGGTCTCGGGGTGAGCCTTCTCACATGTGTAGGCTTCGCGGGCATTCTACTTCATGCGCGCCTGACTCATCTGACCGTCTTCCTGATCGCGGCCTATGCGGTCCTCTTGATATTGGTGGGGTTGAAAAAGATCTCGCCGGGAGAATCACCGGGCAGTAAACAACACGGGACCGGATGTCGGCGTTCGGTGATTGCGGCCCTCGCGTGCCTTGCAGTTGGGGTAGCGCTTCTGACCCTGTTGACTCCGAGGGACAATGACGACTGGTATTACCTTGCATACATAACCGATTATGTAGCCGGGCATCCCATCGCCATGGAGGATGCCTTCTTTGATGGTGGGCAGCCCGCATCGCCCAGGACGTG
>JAUVJV010000146.1 GCA_030592245.1 Candidatus Eiseniibacteriota bacterium | reverse complement strand
CTCTGCTGGCTCTTTCGCTCGATCTCCACCGGCCCCGCCGTCACTTCCATCCTGGCGACTGAGGCCAGCGGCACGGGATCGCCCATCGGTGTGGGAATAAGCACGTTCATAACGTCCTCAAGCGAGCGCCGCCTCTCATCGGGAAGCCGGACCCGGATCGAGTACTCCCGGCCCCCCTCCCGGTACTGGCCGGCGATGCTCCCCATCACGGCGGTCTGGATCGAGTTGGCGATCGAGTTCACGCTGAGACCGTAGTAGGCCGCCTTCTCGCGGTCTATCACGATATGGGACTCTGGCTTGCCCTCCTGGCGGCTGATCCTGACATCGGTGGTCCCATATACACCCTCGAGGATGCGCTTAACATCCTGGGCGACCCCTCTGGCATCGGCAAGATCATGCCCGTAGATCTCGACCGCCAGGCGCGCCCCGCCGAACATCATCTGGGCGAAGGCGTCGGCCTCGAAATAGGCCTGGGCGCCCGGAATCTGCTTCATGGGTTCCTTAAGCGCAAGCCGGATGTCCTCATCGCTCCGGTCCCTCTCGCCGAGGGCCACAACCCGGAACCACACTCTTCCCATGTGGCTCCCGGTGCCCCCGAAGATCGCGCCGAAGCCGGAGCCCTGCCCCACTCGCGCGAACATGTTCTCGGTCTCGGGCACTTCACGCTCGATCAGGTCTTCCACGGCCTCAACGGCCTGCTGGGTGACCTCCAGTCTTGTGCCCACGGGCATCTCGACTGTTACCTGGAACTCCCCGGGCTCGCTGGCGGGGATGAACTCAACCCCGACGAAGCGTATCAGGCTTATGCTGAAAACGAAGATCACCAGTGCGATCGCGAGCGTGATCTTGCGGTGCCTCAGCGACCACCGCAGGATTTTCTCATAGGTGCCTCCCAGGGCGGCGGCCGTCTTCTCGCGTCCCACCTTGCGCTTCACCGAAAGGACCTTGGAGGCAAGGAGCGGAATCAGGGTGAGCGCAACAAAGAGCGAGCACAGGAGTGCAAAGACCACGGTGAGAGCCATGTCCCGGAAGAGGATGCCGGCAATGCCGGGCACAAAGACCACGGGAAGGAAAACAGCAACCGTCGTAAGCACCGAGGCCGTGATCGCCGCGGCGACCTCCCCGGTCCCGTAGACCGCGGCCTCCCTGCGCGTAAGTCCTTTCTCGCGCTGCCGGAAGATATTCTCCAGCACCACGATGGAGCTATCCACCAGCATTCCTACGCCGAGGGCGAGGCCGCCCATGGAGATCATGTTCAAGGTCACATTGGCGAAGCGCATCACGATGAAGGTGGCGATCAGGGAAACCGGTATCGAGGTGGCGATGATAAAGGTGGATGGGATATTGCGAAGGAATATAAAGAGGACGATCACGGCAAGTATGGCGCCTTGAAGGCCGACCGAGCGCAGGTTCCCCACCGACTGCTTGATGTACTTGGCCGAATCCATCACTCTTACGAATTCCACATCGAGGGCCTTCTCAATCCTGGGCAATTCCTCGATTACCCTTTCGGCGACCTTGACGGTGTTCGCGGTGGACTGCTTCTGGATCATCACCATCACGCCGGGCTTGCCACCGAGGCGTATCTCCTCGACGCGGTCGGCGAAGGCGTCCTCGACGATGGCCACGTCCCTGAGATAGACCGGAGAGCCTTCCACCCGGGAGACCACCACATCATTTATCTCCCCGACGCTCTTGAACTCACCGGTGGTTCTTACCAGGAAATCGCTCCTGCCCTGCTCGATCCTGCCCCCCGGAACCCTGACATTCTCCATCATCAGGGCGCGGACCAGGTGATTCAGGCTCAGGCCATAGGCCTTGAGTTTCTCATCGTCCGCATAGACATGGATCTCCCGGTCCCTTCCCCCCTGGGTAAAGACCGAGGCCACTCCCTGGATCCTCTCGATTCGCGGCTCGACCTGGTCCTCGGCGATCTTCCTGAGCTCGGAGAGCGAATGGTCGCCTCCCAGGCCCAGGAAGAGGATCGGCATGGACTCTGTTGAGAACTTGAATATGAAGGGATCGTCCGCATCCTCAGGCAGGAAGGGCTTGATGAAGTCCACCGCTTCCCTGACATCCAGAGAGGCGATGCCCATGTCCTTGCCCCACTTGAACCGGACCATCACCACCGACATGCCCTCGCGCGAGCCCGATGTCACCTCATCAACATCCTCGACCGAGGCCACGGTCTCCTCGATAGGCTTGGTGATGAGGGTCTCTATGTCCTCGGGCGAGACGCCCTCATAGGTGGTGACCACGGTCACGGTGGGGAAATCTATGTCGGGATAAAGATCGATGCTCAGCTTGGAGAGGCTGACCAGCCCGATGCCTATGATGGCGACATAGAGCATCATGAAGGTGACTGGTCTGGATGTTGATGCGCCTGGAAGCCCCATTCCCCGACTCCTCTATCTTACTCGGTAATGCTCACCCTTTACTCGGTGATGCTTACCCTGGTACTGTCACTCAGGAGGTTCTGCCCCAGCACGACAACCTGCTCACCGGGGGCAAGCCCCTCGAGGACCTCGTAGTGGGTGGGTCCCGCAAGCCCCAGCACCACGTTTCGCTCTTCGCCCATATCTCCGGTGACCACGAATACCGCGGTCTCCACCCGGACTCCCCTGCCCGGCAGCACCTCGGTGAGCGTGGCCGCCAGGGGCATCAGGACCGCATCCTTGTGGATCTCGGTAATCACCTCGACCCGGGCGAACATGCCTGACTTGAGCATCCCCTCGCGGTTGGCGAGCATGATCTCGGTCTCGGATGTCCCCGTCCTGGGATTAACCACGGGGCTGCGGTTGGTTATCCTGGCCTCGGTGGTCTCGCCCGGAAGAGCGTCGAAGACCATCCTGACCGGGATGCCTTCCTTGACCAGGTGATAGTCCTTCTCGAGCACGCCGATCATGACCTTGACCGAGCTATCGTCGATCACCCGTACGATCGGCTGCATCTGGTTGATGTAGGTTCCCGGATCGAGATACACCATGGATACCTTGCCTGTAAGAGGCGCCGTTACCTCGAAGGGCTCAAAGCGCTGCCCGGTGATCTCGGGGTCTATGATCGCAATGACCTGGCCCTTGCTCACCCGGTCGCCCCGAACCACCCTGCGCTCCATTATGCGGCCGGAGATCTTGGAGTAGACGTCCACCTCTTCCTTGGACTCCACGGTGCCGGTGTATCTCAAGAGGCGTTCCACATCGCCGGTTATCACGGATTCGACCCTCACCGGAACGGTGGCATCGCCTTCGGCGGCGCTGACCTTGCTCTCCCGCTCCAACCTGCCCTGCTCGATGCCCCTGATTCTCAGGAAATAGACTGCCCCCAGCACTGCCACTATTATCACGATCGCGATGATTGCCCGCTTCATGGTCGAGCTCCTGCTTTGAAGTCCTTAAGGAGAATTCCCATTGCTCTCATTGCCTGCGCCACCGCCACGTTAAGATCATGAACCGCCTCCAGCCTGTTCCGCTTGGCCGTGTTGAGGGCCAGTTGCGCGTCCAGGACCTCCAGGTTGGTGGCATATCCCTGGAGATATCGTTCGTTCGCTATGTCCAGGCCCTCCTGGGCCATCTCAACATTCCTCTCCTGCGACTTCAGCGTCTCGCGTGCGGCCTCCACATCGAGGAGCACGCCCCGCACCTCGAGCTCGATCAGGTCCTCGAGATTGCCCTTGTAGATGTCGGCCTGCCTCTTGACCGACCTGGCTTCGGCTACCTGCGACCTGGTGCGGAGACCATCGAAGATCGGAAGGCTGACGATCAGATACCCGCCATATGTGTCCTCCACCTTGTCCGGGTCCACGGTAATATTGTCCATCCGGAAGTCGTAGTTAAGGTCAAGCGAGAGGACAGGAAACCAGCCCGACCTGGCCAGATTGATCGAGGCCTCTGCGATAGAGCCCTGAATATCGGCCATCCTTAATTCCGGCCGGTTCTCCATGGCCATCCGGATAGCGTCATCGGCAGTGATCTCATAGTCGTAGTACTTGAATTCTCCGATGAAGTCGATCTCCGTGTTCTGCCTCACGCCCATGGCCTTCTTGATCAGGAGCTCGCTCAGGTTGATTCCGTTCCTCGCTCTTATGAGGATAGGCTTCAGATTGCTCACCTCCACCTCGGCCCGCATGACCTCGAAACTCGAGGCTTCACCCGTCTCGTACCTGGCCTTCACCACCCGCAGGAACTCCGAGGCATTGTCTATGGCTTCCGTGGAAACCGTGACCGCCTCGCGCGCCAGGATGAGCGAGTAGAAAGAGCGCGCGACATCGAGGGCCACGTCCGCCCGGCGCCGCTCGAGGTCCGCCTCCGACATGGTCTCGCTGTACCTGGCGATCTTATAGGAGCTTGAAAGCCTTCCTCCCGTGTAGAGCGGCTGGTTCAGGAAGAACTGGAAGGTGTAGTCGCGGGTGAAGTCGAGCTCCATGTCCACTATCTCGCCGGTTATGGGGTCCGGGAAGCCGACCCTCTGGGTTTTCTCCAGGAAGTTATAGCTCCCCCGGAAGTTGAGCTGGGGCAGATAGCCCGACCTGGCCTCGGTGATCCCGCTCTCGGCCTGGTTGATCGCCTCGGCGGCATCCAGGAGGTTGGGGTTGAGCTCCAGGGCTTGCCTGACACAATCCTCGATGGTCATCCGGGTGGCAGAGACGGCCTGGCCCGCGACGGCGCAGATAGCGAGAGCTGTCAGCACCGCTCCCAGGACCCACTTGCTACTCATCTACACCGCACCTCCGGCATTCATGCACCCGGAACATGAAGAAGTCACTGCAGGGGCAGACATACCAATATCTTTGAGTAACTCTAATATCTGAGGCGCGATGCTGGCAAGCGAAAAGGGCGCAGTCCCCTGTGGGCTATCTAAGCAAAAAGGGGCTGTCTGCCATACGGTGATGCGCTCTATACAGCGATGTACTTGGCGGAGAGAACAACAATGAGAACGGCAACTACCCCGATAGCGACCCAGACCCAGAACTTTTTGCTCCTCCACCACCTCCTGGGCCGGGAGCTCCGGATCATGTGATCATCCCACTCGGTCTGCGGCTTGTTAAGCAGCGGCATCCTTATACCTCCTCCCCTGAGAATATACCAAATTCACAACTCGGGGTCAGGTACCGATATGTGAATTCACAAACTCGGGGTCAGGTACCGATGTGTGAATTCACGAACTCGGGGTCAGGCCGCAAATCCGGAATTCAGGATTCGCGACCTCACCCCGTTTAAGGCTGTCGGCGGGGCTATCCGCCGTTGGCCTTGGCCACAAACTTGGCTATCATGCGCTCGGCCACAAGGAACCCCACACCTATGAGCAGGGGTATGACACCGAAGACACCGTCATGGATCCCCTGGCTCACGCTCACGGATATCATGACCGCGATGCCCACGAAGATACAGATCGCTCCCAGGATCATCAGCCAGGCCCTCCCTGCCCTGAAGCCGTTGGGCTTCTTGGGTTCCCGACTCTCATAGAGCTCCTTCGGAATCTCCATGCCCTTCTCGGCAAAGAACATGCGCTCCCGTTGCTGCCGGTCCCGGGCGTGGGACTTAAGAATCATGCCCGTTACGGCCACCGCGAAGGCACCCAGAATAGCCACTATCGGCAGTATGAAAGGTACTATCGATGTCATCTCCTATCCCTCCTTCTTAAGCCTCATGGCTTGTCTGTCCGATTTTTCCTTGTTCCACCCTGCTTTGACCACCCCGTCCGGGGTTTTGTTTCACCCTGCCGCATTTTTCCCCGGGCGGAACAATTTCCCCGGGGGGTGAAACAATAGGCGGGATGCCGGGGTCTATATTTGCAGACAACAGGGGAAGAACCTGATGGACTTAACATCGGCCCGGAACCATACTGAAGGTGGATAGACACTTGATGAACGCATCCTGTGCGACCCTGACACGCGGCCTGGTCAAGGCCACCCTAGGCCGTATAGCAAACCAAGGACGATCCTTGAAGGCACTTTGTGACGAGGACCTTGTCCGGCTGTGCCGGCAGGACGACCACCGGGCCTTCACCCTGCTCGTGGACCGCTACAAGCACAAGATCCACTGGCTCGTGAGGCGGATGGTGGGAAGCGCAGACGTTGAGGACCTTACCCAGGAGGTGTTCCTGAGAGCCTACCAGGCAATGCCCCGGTTCGAGGGCAGGAGCTCCTTCAGGACCTGGCTCTACAAGATCGCCCATAATCTCTGCCTTACCGAGATAAGCAGGCGCG
>JAUVJV010000049.1 GCA_030592245.1 Candidatus Eiseniibacteriota bacterium | reverse complement strand
CCGCTCCAGAATCGAGCCGCCGCGGGCCATGGCTGCCCGCCCACGCGAGCCACCGGTCTCTATCGCCAGGTGAGCTCTATCGTCCCGCATTGGAGTAAGGTTTGATGAGGGCTGCATACTTCCGGGCATAGTCGCTGTTAAAGATGGAAAAGCCCATGACCCCCTGGCGCGCCGTTCTCGCGAGTTGATCCGCGACCAGGGAATCCGTGAAGCCCTCAAGGTAGGGACCCAGACCCGCAAGCACCTTCTCGGGACCCACGAGCTCGACATAAGCTGCTAGACGCTCTTCGAACGACTTGGCGCTGGTGGTATAGATCATGGGAGCGACAAAGTCCACGTGACCCTGCCTCACCCATTCCACCCCATCCTGGAAATACTCCTCCCTCCCGGCCCGGATCTTCTGCCAAACTGCGGCGGATACCGTGACCCCGGGCCTGGCTTCTCTTGCCGCAGCGCCGAGCCTCCCCACGAAGTCGGTCAGATTCTCTCGTCTCCAGTCGGAGAAGGGAAGGTCCTCCTCAGACGTTTCACCCTCCAGAAGACGCATCCGGTATGACGCCCTGCTGTCGGGATCGTAGGAGTAGGTCGAATCGGGAAATCTTATGTAGTCCAGGTGCAGCCCGTCCACCTCGTAGCGGCCGACCAGGTCGGCGACGATCTCCTCAAGGTAGGCCTGCACCCCCTCGTGGGTGGGACTTAAGAAAACATAGCTGAATCTGGACTCACCCTTCTTGCGCGACATCGGCACGCCTGTGCCATCGCGGGCCAGCCACTCGCGGTGGGCGTGATAGACATGCAGCGGCTCCGTCCTGGGGGGAAGCACCTCTGAGTCGGTGACGGGCCATGCCGGGAAAACATTGATCCAGGCATGCAGCTCCATCCCGCGGCTCCGGGCCTCCTCCACGGCAACGGCCAGCGGATCCCAGCCCGGATCTCTACCCAACTGCCCTGAGAGAAGCCGCGACCAGGGCTCATAGGGCGACTCATAGAGGACATCACATGCCCCTCTCACCTGGAAGAAGACCGTGTTGATGCCCAGCGCGCGAAGGTCGTCAAGAAGCCCTGCGATATCCTCGGGAGACTTAAATGCCCAGCGGGTGACCCAGGCCGCCCTGACCTCCATCGCCCCCGGAGCGAGGGATCCCGGCAGGGCAATGCCCGGTAACAGGCAAGCCAGAATAAGGAAGGGAATGATCCACTTCATAGGGAAATACCTACACCAGCGGCGTGGAGGTATGCAAGCAAATAGAGGTGCCGGGGCAAATAAAAAAAGTTGGGTGGGGTCTGGTGTTTCGCGAGCTTGGCACGGAAGCTCGCTGGGACGCTCCTATCCAGCTTCGACCCCACCCATACACAGGACCACAGGGGAAGGAGTTTGTCGCCTCGCTAAACCTGACTTCTTGCTCCTTCCATAACTTTAGATGAGACCCGACTCATTAGGTTTCGCCGGGTTTCGAAAAATTATGCAATTGACCATTGTTTTAGTCTCATTTATTGTAACACATCATAGGGGGTTTGGAAATGGGCGAGTTGAAAATAGGTGAGGTTGTAAAGTTCTTCGCCAAGCCATCGGTCGCCGCGGTCGTGATCACCGAAGGCGTCCTTAAGGTCGGGGACACCCTCCAATTCCGGGGCCACACCACCGATTTCAGCCTCAAGATCGAGTCGATGCAGGTGGATAATGAGCCCGTCGAAGAGGCCAGGACCGGTGACGACGTCGGCATCGAGGTCCCTGAGCGGGTCCGCCCCGGTGACCTGGCCTACAAGGTGGTCGAGGGATAATCCGGGGCGCGAGAGCTTGTGAAATCAGGGATTCCTGCGTCTTTGCCCGGGGGCTTCCTGCACCCAAATGGAGCCGGTTCCCGCCATATGGGAGGCCAGGATGCGCCCGGCGCGGAGGAAGATTTTCCCTTGACCCCATGCCACCCTTTTGTTAGGGTATCCCCGAAAATCGGACTCATATGAAGTAGTGTGTTCGCCAAGGAGGTGAGGATAGACAACAAGGCCGACCTAAAGGATAAATCCACGATGATTCAAAGGGGGTATGAAATGAGAAGGTTCTTGTCTACGGCGCTTGTTCTGGGCCTAGGTTTGCTCGTGATTTCGTGCGGCGGGGAGCAGAGGGCGTGGGATACGGATATTGAGCAGTCGACTTTCACGGAGATCGAACAGGGTTTGCCGGAAGCCCGCCTGGCCCTGATCGACCTTGGGGAGAGTCTTGAGAAGATGCCCAGAAGGGAAAAGGATGCTGCGATTGAGCAGTATACCCAGACCAGGGATTTCGTCGAGATCCTTTCCCTGTACTATATGCCGATCCTGAACGCCAGGGCGCACATCTCCAGGGCTTACCGGGAGATCCAGTATGGCATGTATGCAGAGGCCTCCACCGATATCCGCAAGGCCATCGACAATATCAATAAGGCTTCGCTGAAGTCCACCGAGAGCACCAAGGCAGGTTTCGAGGTGGTCAAGAAGGGGCTGACCGAGGTCAGCGGCATCTCCGACGCCAGTGCGGATGCCAGCATGGTCAGGCTCTCAAATGCCGCCAAGCAGCTCAACACCCTGATCGAGAAGATCAGGCCGGTGATCGTCATGACCGAGGAAGGCGAGATGTTGATAGACGGCCAGTTCTAGGCCGGACAGGACATGACAAGGTAAGACAGATAGATTAAGAAGGGCCCGGATCTCTATCCGGGCTCTTTTATTTGCAGGCGCCTGTCCGACACCGACTCGGGGTCAGTCGAAATATCGGCCAGACTCCCGTAGACAAAAACCGACCTCGACGCCTTGGCACCGTGAGGAAACCGCCAGTAACTCCAGGGCCCGCCCAGAAGCCTGCCGGCGGTCACCATCCGGAAGTGCTCGGGGATATCATCAAGGAACTCCCTGCCCTGTATCTCGAACATCTCGAGCTTCTGGGCATAGTCCTCGGGATTCTCCCGCCTGCGCTTGCGGACTATGACGTTCAAGATCGAGAGGGCTCGACGCCATATGGAAAGCCGGTTACCTTCGGCCAGGTAGATTCCCCGCACCACGGGGCAGTGAAATACCAGGTCCATGTCAAGGTCGACCACCCACGTGAGCTGTTCATCGGTGCCTACCGAGCGATCCAGGAACTTATCATGGACCGCCCTGGCGTGGTCGCCCGTGAAGGCGCCGTACTTGTACCAGAGCTCCCTGTAATGCCAATCGCTCACGATCCACTCGATCCTGCCCCTTTGCTCCCCGTCGGCCCTCACCCAGATCTCGAGGCGCTCCCAGTCCTTCTCCCAGAACTTCATGAGCTCTGCCGGCGCCAGCGTGACATAGCGCCATACCCAGTAGAACTTTCCCTCGAGCCAGTAGGGCTCATGCCCTGACCTGTAGGGAAAGAGCTTGTTCTCATCATCATTCACATACAGATAGAGCGCCGGGGGAAGTGACCTGGGTATGAAGAACCACTCCACCAGGTAAAGCACCAGCGCGGTGAGCGCCACGGCCAGCACGAAGCCCTCGAAGCCCTGGCTTATGTGGACAATCTTGGTAATTGCTATCAGGGGCATCGGGGCAACAATCGCGGTCAGGATATCATCGAACATCAGCCAGAGTATGAAAAGCACTATGGGATAGAAGAGGACGCCCAGATATGGCACCAGGACACTCTCTGCCCCGAAGAGAGACGTGACCGGTCCTATGAGGGCTCCATAGCCCAGCGCGACGGCCGAGGCCAGAAACACCTTGTACCGGGCGAGGAAAAGACTGGCCGCGGCCCGGAGCCTGAGCGGGTTGACAACACCCGGGGCGATCAGTTCGCCATCGGAGTAAATATCCGCGGTGCCCCCCTCCTTCGGATCTATCCTCAGGGCGTGATCGAGAAGCATGTTCTTCATCGCGTCACGCTTGTACGCGGTCTTGGCCTTACCCGGTTTGAAGCCCCCTAATCTTCGCACCCCGCGCCAGATCATGATGAAGGGACTGAGCACCGAGTAGAGGATATAGTAGCCCAGGCGCGGCAGTCCGGCCGAGGGGCGGTTCAGGATCTTTCTGAAGACCTCAAGCGAGAGCCCCGCGGCACTCAAGGACCCGAGGTTGACTATATCCTTCAGGTTTAGGACGCTGGCCCAGTAATCGCAGAACAGGAAGGGGCCGTCAAAACCCCTGGCCTTCTCTTCCGGGCCGGGCTCGGTGGTGATCTTTGCATCCATCAGGTGCCCCTGGCTTCCATGGTAAGATTCTCCTCAGGGGGGTATCCTACCACCGGGGCGGCCGCCGGTCAATGTTCATGGCCACCTATATTCAAGGCCATTCAAGTAGAACTAAGCTGCGGGCGCCATCTGCCGATATATGGAATGTGGAGGGGTCTTACGGGTATCACAACCCGGAAGGCAAAGGGGATGAAGGCTGGAGCTATCCCGGACACTGCCTAATCCTCTCGCGCAAGCCAGCTTTCATCCCTCCCGAAAATCACGAGGACCGGGTTTATCGGCCTCCGTGCCGCGGACCCGGTCCTCTTTTTCTATTCGTTTGCCGGCCTCCTCTTTAATTGTTTGCTCCCGGCCCTTTGCTGTGGTAGCATCCCCCACATGAACCTCTCGAGGGAACCCAACCGGTCCGGCGGCTCCTCATGCATTATCGCTTTCCCGCTCGTGTTGCTCCTCGCCGCACTTCTGGCCCAGGGGGCCATGGCGGCCGCACTGCCCACACCCCAGGTCTCAGACACACCGGATGACTGGGGAACCAGTCTCACCGTCACCTGGGAAAGGCCTTAACTTGATGTGGACCGGTATGAGATTTGGCGATTCGACGGCGAGAGAGGGGCAGCTGCATTCAGGATATCGCTACCGGACACCGTGGGGCTGATGGATTACCTCGAATCCAGCCCCCGGGTGAAAATGGTCGTGCCGGGATCCGAGGACTCGGTCCAGGTGTCGAAGATGGTCGCACCGGGGTCCAGGGACACAGTCTATGTATCAAAGGTTGCCGAGCCGGACGTCGAGGACTCGGTCTATGTTGACTCACGCCTCAGTCGCGACAGGCAGTATCAGCACCTGCTCGTTGCGCATGGCGGGAATCTGACTCTCCCCTACGGCTTGACCGCACCCGAGTCGCCGCGAAGGCAGTGGATCAAGTATTCGACGATCAATATCCTGGTGGCCGTCGCGGCCTTCCTGGCCTCCATGCTCGTCCTAGTCACCAGGGCCAGGCGGGGCGCTAAGCTTTTCATTCGGAGAATCGCAGGCCTCGAGGCCGTGGAGGAAGCTGTCGGCCGGGCCACAGAGATGGGCCGCCCCATACTTTATGTTCCGGGGCTCGATCCCATGGATGAGGTGGCAACCGTGGCCGCAATAAACATCCTCGGTCAGGTGGCCAAGAAGGCCGGCGAGTACGAGACCCGGCTGGTGGTACCCAACCGCGACCCCATCGTGATGGCGGTGGCCCAGCAGGTCGTGAGGGAATCATACTCGGCCGTGGGCAAGCCTTACCTGTATCGCCAGGAAGATGTTTTCTACGTAACCTATAGCCAGTTCGGATTCGCGGCGGCCGTGGCCGGGCTGATGATGCGGGACAGGCCCGCCACCAATTTCTTCATGGGGCATTTCTATGCCGAGTCGCTGGTGCTTGCCGAGACCGGGAATGCGACCGGTGCGATCCAGATAGCGGGCACCGATTCCGATGCCCAGCTCCCCTTCTTCATAACCGCATGCGATTATACCCTGATCGGGGAGGAACTTTACGCGGGAAGCGTTTATCTCTCGCGCGAGCCCCTGCTCCTGGGAACGCTCAAGGCTCAGGACTATGCCAAGGTCGTCATCATAACGGCGATGCTGGCCGGGATAGTGCTTTCGATGATAAATCCGGGAATTGCAGAGTCGTTCAAGTCATTGTTCAGATAAGTAGAGCATTTCGTTAAGGAGAGAAAGTGAAGCGACAGGGACCGATAATCCTGGCATTCGTCGTGGGAATGCTCATGATGATCCAGTTCTTCACTCCCAATCCCTTCTTCCTCTCCCTCTATAACACCGTGCTCGACTGGAAGCAGGTGGTCTTAGGGTGCACCTTCATCCTCGGAACCTGGAGCCTGATCCGGTATCACCTGACCAGGATCCAGCGCAAGCAGGATAATTGGCGGTACAGCTATGTGACCCTGGCGGGCCTCGGCTTCATGGTCTTATCCGCCGGGATCTGGAAGACCACAACCGGCCCGTATCCCTGGCTCTTCAGCAATGTCCAGGTCCCCATGCAGTCCACCATGTTCAGTTTGCTCGCTTTCTACGTGGCGAGCGCGTCCTACCGGGCCTTCAGGGCAAGGACCGTGCACGCCACTCTTCTCCTTGTCGCCGGAGCCCTGGTGATGCTGGGGCGGGTGCCCATCGGGGCCTACTTCAGCGGCACGGTATTCGGCGTTGAGATCTCCCTGGTTGAGATCTCCGACTGGATGCTGAATGTTCCCAATCTGGCTGCCAAGCGCGGCATCATGATCGGCGTGGGGCTCGGCACGACGGCGACGGCCTTGAAGATCATACTCGGAATCGAGCAGACCTATCTCGGGAGAACCGACTGATGACCTTCTTTGAACGCATGATGTCGATCGACAGGAGGATCATCTTCCTATTCGTGGCTCTTGCCGTCGCCATTCCGCTGCTCCGCCCCCTGGGCTTCCCTGTGCAGGTCTCAGAGGAAGTCCGGTCCTTCCATAAGGAGATGGCGGCCCTCGAGGAGGGCGACATCATCATGCTTACCTTCGACTATGAGGGCGACGTGATGGCGGAGCTTGATCCCATGGCAATAGCCGTCTTAAAGGACGTCTTCCCGAGAGGCGTGAAGGTGGTGGCTCTTACCACCTATGCCGGCGGCACGGGCATCGCCGAGAACCACCTGAGGGAGGCCGCCGAGGTCTATGGTAAGACCTATGGTGTCGACTATGTTTTCTTAGGGTACAACCCCGACTGGTCGGGGACCATCCTGAGATTGGGCGAGAGCTTCAAGAAGACCTATCCCACCGACCAGTACGGCAAGAACACCAATGATATCCCCATCATGCAGGAGGTCGAGACCTACGATGACATCGAGCTCATATGCTCGATCGCCGGCAGCGCGCTTTCGGAGTACTGGGCCATCTGGGCCGGCGGCAGGTACGGGGTGAAGGTGATCTCCGGCAACACGGCGATCCAGGCTGTACTCATATACCCCTATTACCAGGCGGGCCAGATACCCGGCTTCCTGGGCGGGCTCAAGGGCGCGGCCGAGTATGAGAAACTTATCGATGAACCGGGAATGGGGATCAGGGGCATGGATGCCCAATCCATAGCCCATGCCCTGATGCTGGTCTTCATCCTGGTGGGCAATATTGGCTACTTCTTCTCCCGCAGGGCGAAGCGGGAAGAGCTGAGGAAAGGATAGGCGGTGAGCCTCACTATCGATCCGGGAATATGGGTGGCGGCCCTCTTCACGCTTGCCATCTTCTCCTTCCTCTATAAGGACAACCCGGTCTATAAGTTCGCCGAGCACCTGCTTGTGGGGGTCTCGGCCGGCTACTACCTGGTCCAGTATTTCTTCTCCGCCGTGTACAAGAAACTCTATGTGCCGGTCTTCATAAACGGGGAGTACTGGCTGATCGTGGGAGGCATCTTAGGGATCATGATGTTCGCCCGGCTTTCCCGCAGGTCCGAATGGGTATCACGTTATCCAGTGGCCTTTTACGTTGCCGCCTGGGCGGGATATGTCATTCCCTCCTACATCCAGGTGAGGATTCTCCAGCAGGTCAAAAGCACCATGTTCAACCCGTTTGCCATGTCGATTCAGGAGGCCCTTTCAGCGACGGTTCTCCTCGTGGGCGTGATCACCACCCTCCTTTACTTCTATTTCTCGGCCGAGCACAAGGGGGGTTTGAAGCACGTATCCCGCATCGGTATCACCTTCCTCATGATCGGCTTCGGCGCGACATTCGGCTACAATGTGATGGGCCGGGTGAGCCTCCTAATCGGACGCTTCCAGTTCCTGATGACCGACTGGCTCGGCATCATCCAGTAGAGAGGGCTGAGGGCACTAAAGACGCACCTCTTTGTCGATGTGTTTGAGATCAGCCTGCCTCTGTAGTACAGGGTGTTCGTCATTGGCCCGGCCCTCGCTTGCGCGCCTCTGGCTCTCGCTGCCTCTTCTTTGTCAGCAGGGCCATGACGTCCCTATACCGGGCCCGCATGGCTGGTATACTTCGCATGATGAACGAAAGCTGCCGTACATCAGATTTCAGAAAGAACAGCTGGCCATTTTCCTGCAGATACATCTGTGGGACGTCTTCTTTTGACGGCTCGTCTGAAAGGACAAAGAGCCACAGGAATCCCCCGACCACAAAGCGTACATGCAGTAAACCATCGATGTCGAGTGTCTCAGGGGTATGAATCAGGTCCAACAACTCCCTGCTTTTTCCATCAATGATCGCTGACATGAAACACCTGTATTGGTGCGCGGGGCCTGGGTTCTCCCCACTTATCATCTGACGAAGAGTCTCTTCGTGATCACCCAGCGCCACATGCTCGAAAAACCCATGTGTCGCAACGCCGGCGCGCCATAGCAGAGATATCTGGAAGATCTTCAGCATGCTGTAGTCAACTCCAGCGATTACCCCATAGTCATCCGTGGCACTCAAGACATCTATAGGCAAATCCTCCGTGTCCAAGAGCCTCTTGGCATACGTCTCGTATCTGTTGAGCTGCTCCTCACAGAGCTGGCATAGCATGTGTTCCCATATGCCCGTCTGCGCCCGTCTGATACGTTGCCCGGGGTCCCCTGGCACAAAAAGATATTGGCGAGGTTCACCCTTCTCATCGTCGAAATACCGGTACATGAAGTCGGGAATGATGTGCGACCTACAGAGGCTGCGCTCTTGCAGGCATAGACGGCACTGCCCGGTTGGCCGACGGCTCATGGATTCTGTTCCCCGCTACGTGCGTTGGAAAGTGACAAATTCGATGTGCTCGTTTAGGTAGTCAACAATCTCACTGACTCTCTTGTGCGACTCTTTCTTCAAGTCAAATCCGAGATAGCCCTTGCTCAAGCAAGATAGGTCTTCGTCGAGATAGTCCAGCTTGATCCAGGGGGTTCCTTCTCCGTAAGATTTCACGACAAAGCTGTATGGCTTCCGTTCTGTTTCAGACATATCCTAAACCCCCTTCCAAGTCTGGCCTCCGTTAGCCCTCCGTGATGTCGCCCGGCACGGCTGACACTATGGCTCTACGCTATCAGACACATCGGAATGCACGGAACCACTTTTCCGCTCCCGACATTCTCTCCCCATCGGGAACGGCGTAGGTAATCCAGAGTCCGAAGTCAAACGCTTTGGGATTCTGAGCCCGATGTGGTCGGCAGAGTGAAGGCTTGGCGATCTCAGGGAGGAGTAGGCGGTCAAAACTAGACTACCCGGTACCGGCAGCTGCAGGTCCTTTCCCCACTCTGTCCAACCTCTATCTGAACAAGCTCTTGACCGCTCCCCACGTTGACATTTCGTTGGCGGTAGGATGGCTACAGGGATCGTCGCCAGCTTCGCCCCCAATCCCCGCACAGCATGGTTCATCCAAAGGCTCGTCAAGGCCGTCAT
>JAUVJV010000311.1 GCA_030592245.1 Candidatus Eiseniibacteriota bacterium | reverse complement strand
TTCAAGGTTGAGAGGAAAAAGTACGGCGGGACCGGGATGCAGATCGGCGTGCTGCCCAAGTTCGGAGACTGGGTATCCAAAGACGCCCCGGACAGGATCTGGTTCCCCCACATGGGGGAGGAGGTCTGGATTCTCACCGGCAATGAGGAGCTCTTCAGCGAGGTCCCCGACACCACGCCCTGGATAGCAGGCGCTTTCATAGACGCGGTGCGCACGATCACGGTTTCGCTCTCCACTGGAGCGGACCCCGCGGCATTGAAGCCCAATAAGGTGATTCTTGAGGATTCCGCGGGAGAGAAGGTCGGGATCACCGACGTGAAGATGCTCCCGCCCAAGCATGGGGCCGCCCACCTCGTGGCGGTAACCGTAGACCGTGACTTCGACGTGAGGGGTGGGGCTCTTGCCGATTACACCATCAGCATCGAGGGGTTTAAGTCCGCCGGGCTGTCCGTGAGAGGGATAATGGATACGCCCGAATACTATTCGGAAGAAGAAATGGGGGCGGTCTATTCCCCGGAGCAGACTGTTTTTCGGGTATTCGCTCCCACGGCGACCTCGGTGAGACTCAGCATCTATGATGTGCCTGAAGGCGGCGAGCCCGATGTTAAGGAGATGACATATACCGATAAGGGTATCTGGGAGTTCACGGTCGCCGGCGACCTTAATGGCAAGTACTACACCTTGAGGGCCGACGGGCCGGACCCCCGCTTTGCGGATGTGAAACGCGATGTCATAGATCCATACTCGCGCTGCAACACCGCCCACAATGGCCGTGGCATGGTGATCAAGGACGAGACCCCTGTGGAGCCCGCTCCGGTCTTCAACCGCAGCGAAGTGATAATATATGAATTGCACATCAGGGATTTCACGATATCCTCGAATTCAGGCATCACCAATAAGGGCATGTACCTGGGATTCACCGAGACCGGAACAACCATGCCCGAGCATCCTGAGATCCTCACAGGCATCGACCATCTCGAGGAGCTTGGTGTCAACACGATCCAGATCATGCCGATTCAGGACTTCGAGAACGATGAGTCCAGCGATGGGTACAACTGGGGATACATGCCGGTACACTTCAACTCCCCCGACGGTTGGTTCGCAACCAAGACCGGTGATGCCACGCGGGTAAAGGAATTCAAGCTCCTTGTGGACGCGCTCCACAAGAAGGGCATGAAAGTGATCATGGATGTGGTCTACAACCACACGGCCGAGTACAGGCCGCAGAGAATATACAGCTTCGAGGGGCTTGTTCCCGGCTATTACTACCGCATGAGGGAGGACGGCTCTTACTACAACGGCTCGGGCACCGGCAACGAGACCCGGAGCGAAGCTCCCATGATGAGGAAGTTCATCGTGGAGTCATGCAAGTACTGGGTGGAGGAGTATGATGTCGACGGGTTCAGGTTCGATCTCATGGGCCTTCACGACCTGGCCACAATGGTGGAGATCGTGGAGACCTGCAGGGAAATAAAGCCCGACATCGTTATCCACGGCGAGCCCTGGACGGGTGGAGAAACACCCATTATGCCGACCGGAAAGGGAGCCCAGAAGGGCAGGGGGTTCGCGGTCTTCGGAGACCATTTCAGGGATGCCATCAAGGGTGGCGTGTTTGATGTGAGCAAGGGTTATGTACAGGCGGGGATCAGTATCGACAAGATCAAGCGGGGCATCGAAGGCAGCATCAACGACTTCACCGACAGCCCCCTTGAGGCCCTGAACTACGTCGCAAGCCACGACAACCACACCTTCTGGGACAGGCTGATCGTAACCACCCGGAACGACGCAATGGTCGACGATGATGACAGGAAACGCATGAACAGGCTCGGTGCTGTCCTGGTGATGACCTCCCAGGGGATCCCGTTCATGCACAGCGGGCAGGAGATGCTCCGCACCAAGCGAGGCAACAGCAACAGCTATAACCAGCCGGATGCCATCAACATGATTAACTGGGATTTGAAGCGCACCAATATGGACATCTTCGAGTACTACAAGGGCCTCATTGCTCTGCGCAAGGCCCATCCCATGTTCAAGATGGCGACCAGGCAGGATGTTAAGGCGAACCTTAAGTTCCTGGACGACCAACCGGGTATCAAAGTGCCCGGCCGGTGCGTGGCCTACAATCTCACCAAGGGCAACTCCGGCGATTCATGGAATGAAGTGCTGGTTATGTTCAACCCGAATCCAAACGCGGTGACCTTCACGATTCCCGATGGTGACTGGACGGTGGTGGTCGATGATGACGAGGCCGGAACCAGACCGGTCGCGACCGGGGAGAGCTCGGTATCGGGCGGCAAGGTCGAGGTTGCCGGCATAAGTGCCAAGGTGTTGTACAGGTAGTCTCATGGAGCGGCCTTCGGGCCGCATTCTTCTCACGGGAGGTGAGGAGTGATGCAGGGTGGTGCAAGTCCCAGGCAGGGAAAGCGCCGCGGCGGCAAAGCTGGCGGCAAGAAAAAGAAGCGCCGCGGTGGCAAGGGTCCGGGTCAGAGAACAGGTCCGGGTCAGAGAACGGGTCCGGGTCAGAGAACGGGTCCAGGTCAGGGTCGGGCCCAGAGCATGGGTCCGCCCAGAAGAAGGCCCAAGGGCTACTGTGAATGCCCCGCTTGCGGAACCAAGGTGGCTATTTATACCGAGGTTCCCTGTTACATCATGAACTGCGCGAAGTGCGGCAGTACCATGAAGCGGAGTGGAAGCAGCAAGTCCCCTCAAGAGATCCTGCCGCAGTAGGCTCACATCAGATCACGGGTGGCGCCTTGTCAGCCTCAGGTGACGGCTCTTCTACAGGTGCTCCTTACCGGAGGCCCGGCGATCCCGCGCTTGCGTTGCGCGCTAAAGGACCTATAATATTCCCCCGGTCTGCCAGTGAATCCAATTTCACCATGGTGGAAAAGCAAGGAGACCCATAGAACTGAGATAAAGGTCTTGCATAGACTGATGTCTTGTACGGAAAAGGGAGGTTCTGCAAGATGAAGAAGTTTCAGCTGGTAGCTGTGGTCCTGTTCGCCGCTGTCGTGTTCTGTCATGTCAATCCGGTTATCTGCGAGGAGGAAGCGCCGCCGCCGCTCGGGTGGGACAATGAGCTGCTGGCCTACCTTAACCTTAACCAGGCCTCCTTCGACAACTGGTCGGCGGGTGGCGAGAATACGATGGGATGGCAGACCGGACTCACCGGGATATTCACGAACTATGCCCCCAGGCGGGAGTGGGTCAACACGCTCAGGCTCGCCTATGGCATGCAGAAGGCCGGTGACCAGGAGGCCATCAAGTCGATCGATGAGATGAGGCTGGGAAGTGTCTATAACTACATAGCCAACTACCACGTAGATCCCTATGTGGCCTTCAGATTCGAGAGCCAGTTCGCTAAGGGCTATGCTTACTCAGATTCAGACAAGGTTGAGGTATCCAATTTCATGGATCCCGGCTATTTCACGGAGAGTTTGGGAATCGGCAGGACTTTCCTTGAGAAGATCATAAGATCCCGGATGGGCCTGGCTTTCAAGCAGACCGTAACCGACAAGTTCCCGATCCCGTACGCGGATGATCCCGAAACCGAGAAGACTGAGAAAGTCAGGAACAAGGTGGGACTTGAGTGGGTCACCACTGTGGACTGGCAGATATCGGAGAGTCTTCGCTACATATCGCTGGTCGATGTCTTCTCCGACATGAAGGCGTCCAATCAGATCGACGTGCGCTGGGACAATCTGCTTGCGGCCAAGGTGGCCAGCTTTGTCACGGTGGCCCTGGACTTCAGGCTGTTCTATGACCGCGATATCTCGACCAGGCGCCAGCTGAACCAGGCCCTCTCAATCGGCTTTACCTATACCCTGGCCGAATCCAAATACAAGGACGAGTAGCCGGGGGGATCACATCGCAAATTCACCACCCTGGGGTCAGGGTACCGTTTGTTTATTAACAAAAAGGTAACGGAGCCCAGGGGGGGGGAAAGTCGATTTGGGGGG
>JAUVJV010000002.1 GCA_030592245.1 Candidatus Eiseniibacteriota bacterium | reverse complement strand
TGATTGTGGACGACAACCCCACGAGCAGGAGGCTCCTAATCGAGATAGCGAGGGGATGGAAGATGGAACCCACGGTAGCCAGCAACGGCTTTGAGGCCATTGCGACACTCGAGACGGCTGCCGCCGCAGGCGAGGCATTTGCCATGGCCATAGTCGATGCCCGGATGCCGGAGATGGATGGGTTCACACTGGTGAAGAAGATCAGACAGAGGGATGACCTTCCTCAGCCGACCACCATAATGCTTACCTCAGCCGGCAAGATCGGTGACGGCGCGCGCTGCAGGGATCTCGGGGTTTCGGGTTATCTGATGAAACCTGTGAAGAAATCGGATCTCTGGGACGCGATCATGATAGCCTTGGGAAGGCCGATCGATGATGGGGCCAAGCAGGACCTTATCACCCAGCATTACCTGCGCGAGCACCGGCGAAGCCTCCGGGTGCTGGTTGCCGAAGACAGCAGGGTCAACCTAAAGTTGGTTACGCAGTTACTTGAGAAGCGTGGGCATACGGTGGTACCGGCCTCGAACGGAAGGGAGGCCATGGCCGCGCTTAACGCGCAGGCGGTTGACCTTATCCTCATGGACGTGCAGATGCCCGAAATGGATGGTTTCGAGGCCACCAAGGCCATCCGTTCCCGCGAGGAAGGCACGGATGACCACATTCCGATTATTGCGATGACCGCCCATGCCATGAAGGGCGACCGGGACCGGTGCCTCAATTCGGGGATGGACGCATATGTATCCAAGCCGCTTCGGGCCAGCGAGCTCTTCGATGCGATCGAGGGCCTGGCGCCCACCGACGGAAGATCAGATAACTCCATGCCCGAGGATGATACTTCAACCCCCGTAGTTGATTGGGACGCTGCGGTCAGCCACTTCGAAGGTGATATAGATCTCCTGAAGGAGATCGCGGGGATGTTCCTGGAGGAAAGCCCCGTACTGATGTACCAGATGAAGGAAGCCCTGAATCGTGGGGATGGTTCAGCCCTTGAACGTGCCGCGCATACCATAAAGGGTTCGGTCGGCAACTTCGCCGCGCAGCCGGCCTTCGATGCCGCCCTCAGGGTGGAGCAGGTTGGCCGTGATAGCGAGATGCGCTATGCCGAGCAAGCTTACAACAAGCTGGAAGATGAAATTGCCAGGCTCAAGCCGGTACTAACTGCACTTGGGAGGGAAACAGAATGAGGATTCTCATAGCCGAGGATGATCGCATATCCAGGCGGCTGCTGGAACGGAAACTGACGTCGTGGGGCTACGAGGTCCTAAGCTGTGCCAATGGTGCCGAGGCCTGGCAGGCATTTCACCGCGAAGATTCGCCGAACCTGGCTATCCTCAACTGGATGATGCCCGGCATGAACGGGGTGGAAGTGTGTAGGGAGATACGTAAGCAGAGACGCCGCGGATACACCTATATCATCCTTCTCACCGCAAGGGACCGCAAGCGCGATGTCGTGGAGGGAATCGAAGCCGGTGCGGACGACTATGTCACCAAGCCCTTCAACCCTCACGAGCTTAAGGTGCGGATACGTGCCGGGCGGCGCATCATCGAGATGCAGTCCGAGCTGATGCACAGGGAAAAGCTCCGGGGCGTCCTTGAAATGGCTGGAGCCACGTGCCATGAGTTCAATCAACCCATGCAGGTAATCTCGGGCTATTGCGAGCTTCTGATGAAGGAACTCCGGTGCGAAGGCCAGGAGTACGACCAGGTGACCAAGATGCTCGAGGCCGTGGAAAGCATGATCACGGTGACGCGCAAGCTCCAGTCCATAACCAAGTACGAAACGCGTGAATACATCGAGGGATCGCTGATCATCGATATCGACAAGGCGTCCGAGAGCAGCCCTGTTGGTGCGGAGACACCCGAATAGCCGGCACTCTTCTAAGCTCAATGTCTATCCGGGTCCGGGCTCCTCATGTGTGCTTATCAGGATTCTATCCCCATCCGGGGGTGAGAGGCAGCCGGTGACCTCCGCTAGCCGCTCGCCCGCGCAGGCTTCCTCCGGCGAAGATAAGTATGAGAAAAACCAGGGCCCCCGGAGGGAAGCCGTAGACTCCGCATTATCTCATTCCCTTCCTTGATATATACCATGCCCGCTCGCTCTCGGGCGTAGCCTCACTCCTGTCGCGGAAGCTCCCCCAGGTCGCCAGCGACTGGAGACCGGCATCCTGCAGCGACTCGAGAACCTCCTGGTGGGCGTAGCCCCGCTCCCTGTGCTCCTCGTCAAACCGCCTCCAGTGCCCATTGTTTTCTAAGAAGCACGTGATTTTCACAGCTGCGATGGCGGTTTCGAAATCGTAGTCGTGACGGTGGACTTCAAAGGTGTCGGCGCTCTCCTTCTTCACATAGCATCCCGCTTCCCGCCAGGCCGTGGCAAGGCCGAACACGGTGTTCATGTCGAAGATGAAGACGCCTCCGGGCTTCAAGGCGCGGGCGACCCCCATGAAGGTCCTGCTCAGGTCCTCAGACTTAAGCAGGTAGTTCAGGCTGTCGTACCAGCAAGTCACGAGATCGAACCTGTTCTCGAAGCTCAGAGTTCGCATGTCGCCGATCGTGAATTCGATCTTTGCGCCGGCGCCGGCAGCCTGCTCCCTGGCACACTCGATCATCCGGGGGGAGGCATCGAGCCCGGCGACATCGAGGCCCAGTCGGGCCATGGCCACCGCGAAGGTGCCTTCGCCGCAGGCAAGATCGAGAAGAGTCTCTGGGCTCAGGCCGAGCTGCTCTAAGACCCCGGGGAGATGTTCCGCCATGTGCCGGCTGAAATCCGGATACTCACCCCTGGAATAGACATGAGCGAATTCTCCATAGATTCCCATATGCCCGACCCCGGCGTGCCTGGAAGGATGCAACAAGATACAGCACCGCGGTTAGCCTCCGTGCTAATGGCGAAGTTCCTTTCGTGCGCTCACCGCGGTACTGCCTACTCAGCCGAAGGCTAAACCTTTACCTTGCGGATGTCCAATGAAAAAACCGGCCTCGAGAGTGCGGCCTCGAGAGTGCAGTCTCGCAGGTGCGGCCACACAGACGCGCATGAAGTGTTCAGGTCAAGCGTGCGCGATGAGGAGGATGCAAAGAGACCCCGGAAACATGCCTCGGGGACTCAGCGTAACTCTCACTCCATGAGTTTTTCGACAGCAGGGCGGTCTGCTTCAGCCGGTCAGGCGTGCTTGGGTCGGTCAAGCCACTTCAGCCTGCTATGCCACCTCGCGCCTGAGGTCGATAAGCTTAAGATAATGCCTGCGCTCTTCGTCGATTATCCTGTCGATATCGGCTCTCTGATTCTCCGGGACTAAGTTGCGCGTCTCCAGGTAGTAGAGAATTGACTCGATCTCGCGCTGGATACCGAACTCGATAGCGTCTTCCGCACCCTTTACCCGGGCCAGCTCCCTTTCCATCCTGTCAGGAGTGAAGACGAGGCCTTCGGAGTATGAACGGACATATGCGCAGTACTCGCCGTCATAAGTCTCGGGGAGCTGGTAATGCTCCACCTTCTTGGCCAGGCTCTCGAAGAGCTTCTGGTGTTCTACCTCTTCGTCGGCGAGGTAAGTGAACAACTCTTTCATTTTGGAATCGTCGGTCACGTTAGCTGCGTGCCTGTAGAGCTTCTCACCGTTAGCCTCTATCTGCATGGCTATCTCGTAGACATCGCTAGCCTTGAAAGTGTCCATTTCCTCCTCCTTCACACGGCGATGTTCGCCTCTTTGTGCTTCTCGAGAATCTCGTCCGCAAGCCTCTCCAGGGCAGACAGATCGTCGGCCTTCGGATATCCTTTTACTATGACCGGGGTGAGCATTTCAGCACTGAGATTGCAGAGTATCCCTTTGAGCTGGTCGAGCATGCGCGACCCCCACCCGAAGGAACCGATAACGCCGATGAACCTGGTCTTGGGCCTCAAGGCGTTCGCCAGCGCTGCAGCATAGATGGCCTTGGGGTGGGCGCCCACCAGCACGGTTGGTGCGCCGATCACCACTGTAGCGGCATCGACCAGGGCCATGGCGAGCACGCCCGTATCGGTTTTCACAAGATCGAAAGGCTTGGCCGTGATTCCCCGCCGGACCAGCTGGTCGGTGAGGTGCTCCACCATCTTCTCGGTGCTCCCGTGCATCGAGACGAAGGGGATCACTACCTCGTTCTTCACCTCATCGGATGACCAGTCGGTGTAGGCATCCAGTATAGGTTGGGGGTTCACATGGATCGGTCCGTGGCTGGGTCCGATGATCTCCACGTCCATGCTCCTGATCTTTTCCAGGTGCTTCCGGACATTGGTGGCGAAGGGCATCATTATCTCGGCGTAGTAGCGCTTCGCGCCGTCATAGAACGCCGAGATATCCTCGACGAAGAGCTCGGCGGGTGCAAGGTGTGAGCCCAGGAAGTCACAGGAGAAGAGGATCTTGTCCTCCACCAGGTAGGTGAACATGGTCTCGGGCCAGTGCACCCACGGCGCCAGAATGAACTGGAGGGTTTTATCCCCGAGCGAGAGGGTCTCGCCATCATTCTTTACTATGAACTGATCGTCAGTGAGGAGGATGTGTTCCTTAACCAGGTCCTTGCACTTGGGGTTGGTCACCACCCTGGCACCAGGGTACTTCTTGAGTATCAGGGGAATCAAGCCGGAGTGGTCCTGCTCGGTGTGGTTTGAGATCACGTAGTCGATGGTCTCGACGCCCGCATCCTCGAGGTTCGCCAGCAGCTCGTGCTGCCTTGTCTCGTCCACCGTGTCAATCAGCGCGGTCTTCTCGCTTCCCTTGACCAGGTAGGAGTTGTAGCTGGTGCCGTCGGGCAGTGGTATCAACGAGTCAAACAGCCTCCGATGCCAATCTATGGCCCCGACATAGTAGACGTTTTCCTTGATCTTCCTGGCTGCCATTCATAACCCCCGTCTAAGAAACCGGTTCGAACTCGTCTTTGCCCACGGCGCACACGGGACAGACCCAGTCTTCGGGTATGTCCTCGAATGCTGTACCGGGCTCGATCCCGCTATCGGGGTCACCCTTCTGCGGGTCATAAACGTAGTTGCATACGATGCACCTGTACTGCTGAGTCTTCGGGTCCATTCCTGCCTCCTTGGGGGCCGGTTTTTCTTCGCCGCCCGCCGGTCCCTGGTAGGTCGTGGCCTTCTTCGGAGTCTTACCCTTCTTCACCTGGTGGTAATAGGCATAGGTCATGGGCTCGCCTTCGGAGAGCAGGCCGCAGTCGACCACCTTGCCGATGAAGATGGTGTGGGTACCTACGTCTATCGACTTAATGACCTCGGCTTCCACAAAAGCCACGGTGCTGTCCAGAATGATCGGGGCCCCGGTTGTTCCCATCTTGAATTCTGTGCCCTCAAACTTGTCAATGTCCCTGCCCGACTTGAATCCCCACTTGCCGATGAGGGGCATGTCCGCTTCGGTTGACAGGATCGATGTGGTGAACACCTTGCTTTCGGATATGTACTTGTGGGTCAGGTTGTCCCTGTTGACACTCACCGCGACGGTGGGGGGTTCGGCGGTTACCTGGAATAGGGTGTTCACTATCTGGCCGTTGTACTTGTCTCCCTTCCTGGAGCTTATGATGTAGAGCCCGTAGCTGCATAAATTCAGGGCTTGTAAGTCCATCTGTGATTCTCCTCCGTCTACGGGTTGAGCCCAAGACTTGTTATCTTATGATGCTTCCGGGGTGGCAATGGCTTCCCTTAGTCCGCGCCGGATGAATGAGTTATAACCTCTGTGGCCCAGTTGGGCAAGCTTCTTGATGATGGCTGGCACGCCGGGACCACAGGCTTCAGCCGGGGCATGGAAAGCGAAAGGGAGCGGCAGAACCGCTCCCTGTAAGCGCCTGAAGCGAAAGACTATTGATCCTGGAGCCTGCTACACGTCCAGCGGGCTCTTGATATTCACATTGTCGGTGGAGACCAGCTTCTTATAGATCGATGTGGTCTCGGTCCGGGCATGCCCCAAGAGCCGGCGCACATGCTTGATATCGACACCCTTCTCGAGCAGATGCACCGCGAACGAGTGGCGAAGCGAATTGCAGCTCGCCCTCCTCGTGATCTCGGCTTTCCTCAGCGCCTGTTTGAAGGCCTTCTGGACCGCCCTGGGCGTCATGTGTCCGCCGTCGATGCCCGGGAAAACGTAGTCGTCCTGCTCCCTGTCGACAACGAAGGCGTGAAGCATCGGCGCGACTTTCTCGGATAGAATCGTGGTGCGGGCCTGCTTGGACTTGCGCCCGCTCTGGGCACTGCCGCGAATCGTGAGGGCCTTGCCCTCTATGTCGACGTCCCTGACCCTGAGACCCAGCAGCTCGTCGAGCTTGAGCCCCGAGGAGTACATGAGCTGGAAGATCAGGCGATGACTTACGTTTCGGGTCACTCCGACAATCTTCTGGATCTCCTCCCTCGAGAGGATGGTGGGCATGGGCCTCGCCCTGCGCTTGAGTTCGACCTTCAGCTCGAGAGGCTCTCCCACGGTATGCTTGAAGAAGAGCTTCAAGGCGCTGGCGGCAATCCCAACCGATGATTGGGAGGTACCGCTCTTGGCCGTACCATCGAGGATTGCTCTTATATACTCGTTGGCGGCCTCCCCGGTGGGGGAATCCGCCTCCGGGATGCTCTTGAGGAAGGATGAAACCGCCGTTACATAGACGTCGGCGGTCCGGGTGCTGTAACCGCGCTCAATCAGTTCCTCTTTGAATCGCCTGATAAGATCGGGGGGAGCGGAGCTCTTCCTGCTTGTTGGCATGTCGTTGCTCCTTTCATGAAACCTGTGCCATCTGTGACATGCGTCCCTGGAGTTGAATTAAGGGAAGATAATGCTGTAGAGCCTCCATTGTCAATAGAATCTTACATCAAAACGGCGCAGACAACGCTTCGGCGTCATCGAAACTCTGTGCTCAGCCTCCTGGCCCGGTCATTGGCCGCGGACATGATCAGCAATCTTCTCGCCGTCAAGAAGAACCTCCCGTCACGGGCTTGCCTTGCGGGCGCATCTTCATTAACTTAAACAGAAGCAATGAGTTTATCTGTATTTTTCGGCTGTCGCCCCCGACGATATTGGATTCCTGAGGGTGCTAAGTGTTAACGGTGATAAAGATCTCATGAGTTGCCCATTTCTCGAAACCTGCCCGATGTTCAGAACTCTGGTTCTCAGGGATGACAGAAAATATCTGGCATGGGCTTTTTGTTGCAGCGAGCACGCGGACTGCGTGCGCTACAAGAAGATTCTTGCCGGTGAGCTGGTACCGCGTGACTTGCTGCCCACGGGGATGAGCCTGCTGCCCCATCTGTCCCGTGCCTGAAAAAGGGGCGTGCCTGAAAGAGGGGGACAGACACTCCTTTCCATATTGAAATAGGTGTCTGTGCCCTATTGTTTTTCTTGTGCTTCTTAAGTGAGCTCGCCGACGGCCTGTCGGATGGCCTCAAGACAGGATTCCGCAGCGCCGGTCAGCGTTTCGCCGGAGATGCGCGTGGCGCCACAGCCGGACTCGATACCGATTATCCGCACCGGAGGAAGGCTGAGGAACTTGTTGGCATAGAGGATATCTCCCTCGATATCGATGTTGTCGAATGCCACTTCCGGCGGATATCCCGGCAGGATCAGCTCGTTCAGACTGAAAACCGTGACGTCACCCGGGGGCTTTCCCATTGAAGCCCCGTCTATGAGGATCAGGGCGTCAAAGCCGGCCGCGGCCTCGAGAGTCTTGAGCAAAGTGCCCCGGTGCTCGAGTAGAACGGCCCCGGGGGGGAGGGTGCCCGGCGTGACACGGGAAAGCGCTTCCTCCGCGACGGTCCCGGGTCCTGCGCCGGGATCGCGGGCTGCGAGAATGGCGATTTTCAACCGTGTACCTACCTTTATACGCACCGGCATATGTATGCTGCGTGACCCGGGTGGCGCACAGCCGCCCTGGGGGGGGCCGGGCACAAGGTACCAGGCCGGTCCGGGGGGACCAGGAGTCCGTCCTCAAGACCGGGCATCACGGTATTGAGGAGCGCCCCCTTTTGTCAAGCGAATTGACTTGTAATAGGGAACCAGATTTGTTATCATTCCTGGGTTTTGTTTAGGGTAGGACTTTCTGCTTGACAGCTATGCTGGAGTGCTTTATGCTGCCCGACTTGGTGGGTTGGGAGAGGTCTGGGTGGCGCTTTGGGTGGTCCGGTAAGCGACCGGTTCAAAGCCAGGAAGGGAGATGATGGAGACACACTTCATTACGGATACGGATTTGGTCACGTTTTTCACCTCTCTCGAAAAGCGTGGTCCCGTGTACATGGCAGTGAGAGATGAGCAGGGGACAGTAAGAGTTAAGCCTTCCAGCGAGGTGGGCACCTATTCCTATCCTGGCGTCAGAGCTTTTCAGCCTCTCAAGCCGTTCTTCTTTTCTGCCTTGGAAGAAGTGGCCGAGTATCCTTCGGCGGACAAACCGCTCAAGGAAGCCCGGCCCTTCACGATCGTGGGCGCCGCAAGTTGCGATCTCAGGGCGATTGAAGCTCTCGACCATGTGTTTCTTGAAGGTGACTTCAAGGATCCCTTCTACGAGGAGAAGTGAAACAAGGCCCTGATAATAGGTTTTGATTGCACCGATCCCCTGGAGACCTGCTTCTGTGTACTCGTGGGCGTTGAACCCTATGCCGAGAAGGGTTTTGACCTCGGCCTTGCAAAAGTTGAAGGCGGCTATGTGGTTGAAGTCGGATCGGACAAGGGCAAGCAGGTGGTGGATGATAACAAGGGCCTGTTCAAGCCGGCCACTGAGAATCACCTGTCCCAGCGCAAGGCCCTGAGGGATAAGACCAGGGAAATCGTTGAGAAGCAATCCAGGGAATATAAGCCTGCGACGACCTGGCAGGATCTCATGTCCAAGGTCTACGAGGACAGCACGTGGGCCCGCAATGTGGAGACCTGCGTCGAGTGCGGAGCCTGTCTTTTCATATGCCCGACATGCCAGTGTTTCCTGCTTTATGACCAGTGAGCCGGCGACCGGTTCAAGCGGCTCAAGATGTGGGATTCCTGCGTGTACAAGAACTTCACCAGGGTTGCCGGTGGCGCGAACCCCAGGGAGGGCTTGATCGACAGGTTCAGGCACAGGTACTATCACAAGCTCGATTACTTCCCGAAAACCTATGGATTCGAGGGGTGCACCGGCTGCGGTCGCTGTATTGTGGCGTGCCCCGGTGAGATAGACATGAGAAAGGTGCTCAAGGAAGCGGGCAAGTCATGAAGAATGTATACAGGCCAATAGATGCCGAGATTCTTGAAGTCATTGATGAGACACCGACCATCAAGACGTTTGTCGTCGAGCCCAAGGAGGACATAGGGTTCGCGACCGGGCAGTTCATGGAAGTCACCGTGCCCGGTCTTGGGGAGGCGCCATTCACTCCGTCATCATCACCTAATGTCAAAGAGAAGATCGATTTCACCATCATGTCCGTTGGCAAGGTGACAGAGGAGCTGCACCGGATGACCAAGGGGCAGATGGTGGGCGTCAGGGGCCCGATGGGCAAGGGCTATCCTCTCGATGCCTGGAAGGGCAAGGAGATACTGATAGTCGGTGGTGGTGTTGGAGCCGCACCCTTGCGCTCGCTGTTCCTTGCGCTCGTCGAGAGACTGGATGATTTCAAGAAGATCCTCTACTGCTACGGTGCCAGGACCCCCGCGGACATAGTCTACAAGGAGCTGATCCTGGACAAGTGGCAGAAGATAAACCCCAAGAAAATCGAGATCAGGACGACCGTGGACGAGGGAGACGCCAGCTGGAAGGGTAATGTGGGTGTGGTCACCACGGTGGTGAAGGATCTCGGGATAGACATCAGTAACAGCGTCGGAGTCGTGTGCGGACCGCCGATCATGATGAAGTTCGGTACCTTTGCTCTGGTTGAGCACGGGTATCCCGATTCCGCCATTCATCTCTCAATGGAGAAGAACATGAGCTGCGGGATCGGCAAGTGCGGCCACTGCATGCTCGGCGAATATATGGTTTGCCAGGACGGCCCGGTCATGACCTATGACAAGGTCAAGGATAAACCAGCCATTTGGGACTGAGTACGCGAGGGTAAGGATTTGAAAAAGGTATTCATCGATCTCGATCTTCTGGACAAACTGGAGGAAGACGGAGATCTCAAAGTCCAGTGTAGTTATCCTTATCACCGGGGAAATGACGGGGTATTATCCCTCAGGGAATTGGCCTCATATGCCGTGATCTGCAGGCAGTGTGAATCGGCGAACTGCATTAGTGCCTGTCCCACTGAGGCGCTCGAGAAGGACGCCGAGGGGATTTTAAGGCGCTATAATATGCGATGCATCAGCTGCAAGTCGTGCGCCATGGCATGTCCCTTTGGCACGATCTATACGGAGGCACTTCCTTTCTTCGCTTCGAGTTGCGACTACTGCATCGACAGGCTGGCTCCGGGCGAGGCCCCGCTTTGTGTGAGAACCTCTCCGGATGAGGCTATACAGTACGCCGATGTCGAGGCTGATGAATCCAAAGAGATGTACAAAGTCGGGGACCATCTGGTCGTCAAGTGTAAGGCCTGGAAGAGGTAATAGGGGATTATGGGCGTAATTGAAGGTATTGGCTATCTGGCCGGTGGTTTTGTTGTAGCAGCTGTTGTCGGAATGTTCGCGCACTGGTTCGACCGCAAGATCACTGCGAGAGTGCAGTGGAGAGTCGGGCCCCCGCTGTTTCAACCCGTATATGATTTCGTGAAGCTCCTGGCCAAGGAGGTTATGGTGCCGGAGGGGGCGTCCCGTTTCCTCTTTCTATCGGCGCCGCTCTTTGGCCTGGCCGCCACGACGGTGGTCTCTGCGCTTTTCTTGAGAACGGTGATCTTCCCGGGAGAGACCTTCGTCGGAGACCTGATTGTCGTGATCTACCTTCTTACCATTCCCTCGCAAGCCATTATCCTGGGGTCATTCGCGTCGGCGAACCCGCTGGCCTCACTCGGTGGCTCGAGGGAGATGAAGCTCGTCATGTCGTATGAGCTGCCCTTCCTGCTTGTGGTGCTCGTGCCGGTCATAAAGGCGGGCGGCACAATCAGGCTGGGTGAGATCATCCAGTACCAGGCTACCCAGGGTGCGGTGATTGCATCGATATCAGGCGTTATTGCTTTCGTTATTGCCCTGATATGCATGCAGGCCAAGCTCGCCAAGGTGCCTTTCGATGCGCCCGAGGCTGAAACCGAGATCATGGGAGGGGCCTATATCGAGTATTCCGGGGTGGCACTCGGGCTGTTTAAGCTCACCCAGTGGATGATGATGTACGTGGTTCCCTTATTCCTGATGATACTCTTCATCGGTGCGGTGAACTGGCGCCAGTCGTGGTTCAACCTATTGTTTGCCGTGCTGATCTACATAGGCATATTGCTCTTTATCACGCTGGTCCGGAATACGAACGCAAGGCTGAGAATCGACCAGATCATGAAGTTCTTCTGGGCGATGGTAACTCCCTTTGCGGTGCTGGCGGTAATTCTGGCATTCCTGGGTTTATGAGGGGGGAGGCATGAGTCTTAAGATAAAGGCGCTGACCAAGTCGATCTGGGTTTTCCACCTGGCGGCGAGTCCATGCAACAACTGTGATATCGAGATCCTGGATCTCCTGACACCGCGGTGGGATATCGAGAGATTCGGCATTCAGCTGGTCGGCAGTGTCAGGCACGCTGATGCCATCCTGGTGACCGGATCCATGAACCGCAAGGCTCACGAGAGGGTGAAGAGGGTAATATCGCAGGCGCCCCAGCCCTGTTTCGTTATCGCGCTGGGCAACTGCGCCTGTTCGATGGAAATGTTCGGGGCCTCCTACAATCAGATGCACTGCCTGGATGAGGTTACGAAAGTCCATGCCTATATCGCGGGATGTCCACCCAAACCTGAGGCCATGATTCAGGGGATTATTGCCCTGATTGAGGCCCAGCTGGCCGCGCTTAAGAAGTAGGAGGAGAGGTAAGAGTATGGCGGATGAGGTCGTAGAAGGGCTGAAAAGCAAGTTTGGGGACGCCATCATTGACATTCACGAGAAGAGCCCTGACAAAACCTATGTGACGGTTGCTCCGCCCCGGCTTCCGGATGTGGCTGAGTATCTTTACAAGGATCTCGGAGCACGCTTCTCGATTGCTTCCGGCATGCACATGGCCCACGGGTTTGAGATACTCTATCATTTCGCACTTGATGCGAAGCATCGCTTCATCAATCTCAGGGTGATTCTGGACTCCGAGAAACCTTCGATCGATTCGTGTGCCAAGAGAGTTCCCGCTACCGAGTGGATTGAGCGAGAGATGTGGGAGCTCCTCGGCATCGAGTTCAGGGGTCATCCTGACATGAGACACCTGCTGTTGACGGATGATTGGCCTGAGGGCAATTATCCGCTCAGGCAAGATTGGAAGGACTGGAGAGAGGGCGGGGAAAATGGCAGCGAAAAGTAGAACCACGATCATTCCCATAGGACCATATCATCCTCTTCAGGAGGAGCCCGAGTTTTTCAAGCTCCACGTTGAGGGCGAGAAAGTGGTTAAGCTGGAAATCGAGATCGGCTATAACCACCGGGGGATCGAGAAGCTCGCCGAAGACCTGACCTATGACCAGGTCCCGTTTCTTGTCGAGAGAATCTGTGGGATCTGCTCCACTTCGCACCCCTTCGCCGCGGTCCAGGCCATTGAGGACGTCGGGGGTGTAGATGTCCCGGAAAGGGCCAAGTACATAAGGACCTTTCTCGGGGAGCTCGAGAGAATTCATTCGCACCTGCTGTGGCTGGGACTTGCGGGGCACTTTCTCGGCTTCAACACGCTCTGGATGTGGGCGTGGAAGCACCGTGAGCCGGTGCTGGACACTTTCGAGCTTATAACGGGCAACCGGAACCATTATGCCATGTTCAAGCCGGGCGGCGTCCGGCGGGACATCATGGATGAGGATATCCCCACGGCCATGCGGCTCCTGGATGGGCTGGTGCGGCCTCTTAATATGTTCATCAAGGTGGTGCTTCAGGATCCGGTGCTCCAGGCGAGGACCAAGAATGTCGGGGTCCTCTCTTATGATGATTGTGTCGAGCTGGGAGCGCTTGGCCCGACATCCAGGGCTTCGGGTGTTCCCTGGGACGTTCGCCGCGATCATCCATACGCGGCCTATGACAAGGTCGACTTCAACGTGATCACCACCGAGAACGGTGATGTGTTCGATAAGGCGGTGGTCAGGCTCTGAGAGATGCTCGAGGCCGTCAAGATATGTAAGCAGTGTCTTGAGAAGCTCAGGGAAGTCAAGGATGGGATCGATGCCAATATAAAGGAGATCCCTCCGGGTGAAGGCCACGGCAGCCACGAGGCCCCGAGGGGCGAGGTTTTTCATTACACGCGCTCCGATGGGACCAACCGGCCTGTGCGTTACAAGGTGAGGGCGCCCAGTTTCATGAACGTGCCCACCAACTACCGCGCGTGCGTGGGCTATACCGTGTCAGATGCGACCATCACGCTTGCCGCGATAGATCCTTGTTACTGCTGCACGGAGAGGACACTTGTGGTCGATGCGAACAACGGCAAGCGGGTTATGGGATATAAAGACCTCCTGAGAAAATCCCAGGAGGAAACCCACAGACTCATGGGCAAGTACAGATCGAGGATGGATAAGATATGGATCTAGTCGGTTACACCATTCTGATCCCCTTAGCAGCGGGAGCAATAGTCAGACTAGTACCGGATGCCTTCAAGGGGCTGAAGGAGGGGATTGCTCTTGTTGTCTCAGCCTTGACCTTCTACTTCACCATCGCCCTCTTCCGGGAGGGATTCGTTGAGAGCGGGTACTTCGGGAAGATGCTCTTCAGGATGGATACGCTCTCCTCGTTTGTACTCCTGTTCATAGGCTTTTTCGGTCTGGTGATGGTGCTTTACTCCCTCGGGTTCATGAGGGGTAAAGGGAATCTCAAGGAGTATTACTCCTACTGGCTCTTGACGCTTGGTGGGGCATGTGGCGCGGTGCTGGCCAATGACATGATCCTGTTCGTGACCTTCTGGGGCTTCCTGGGTTTTACGCTCTACATGCTGGTTATGACGGGTGGCCCGAAGGCCGCCGGAGCCGCCAAGAAGACCATGGTGATAGTGGGTGGAACCGACGCCCTGCTGGTGCTTGCCGTGGCCATTGTGTGGGTCATGACCGGCTCTACCAGCCTGACGCAGGAATCTATTCCAACGGTTACCGGATTGTCGGCATTCGCCTTCATCCTGTTTGCATGTGCGGCATTCGCCAAGGCGGGCGCCATGCCCTTCCACAGCTGGATACCGGACGCGGCCGAGCACGCGCCCACTTCGGTGGTCGCCTATCTGCCGGCGTCGGTTGACAAGCTGCTGGGCATCTACCTGCTTGCGCGTATCTCGCTCTATCTGTTTAATCTAACGCCGGGGATGCAGCTCCTTGTGCTGATTGTGGGGGCGTTTACCATCATCGCCGCGGTCATGATGGCGCTGGTGCAGCATGATCTCAAGCGGCTCCTGAGCTATCATGCAGTCTCCCAGGTCGGCTACATGGTCTTGGGAGTGGCGACCTTAAATCCAATAGGTGTCGCCGGCGGCCTGTTCCACATGGTCAACCACGCCATCTACAAGGGTTGCCTGTTCCTCTGCGCGGGCTCTGTGGAGAAGGAGGAGGGAACGACCGACCTGGACAGCCTCGGCGGGCTTGCCAGGTACATGCCGATAACCTTCGTGACCTGTCTGCTCGCGGCCCTGGCGATCTCGGGCATCCCGCCCTTGAATGGTTTCGTGTCCAAGTGGATGGTTTATCAGGGAATCATAGAGATGGGCCGGGGCGGCGGTTACCTCTGGGTGCTCTGGCTGGTTGCCGCGATGTTTGGCTCTGCCCTGACGCTTGCCAGCTTCATGAAAGTCCTGCATGCGGTCTTCCTTGGAATAAGGGAAAGGAAGGCGGGGGGCGATCCCAAAGAGGTCGGGCTCGCGATGGCGATTCCGATGATCGTGCTTGCGACGCTGTGCCTCGCGTTCGGTATCTTCGCCTTTTCGATTCCGCTGAGCGGTTTCATACTCCCGGCGATCAACGGCATCTCCTGGCTTTCGGTTCCCGACGTGAGCCAGTGGCTTGGATGGTGGAGCCCGGGGATGGCGACCCTGTTCATCGTGGCCGGCGTGGGTATCGGGCTCATTATCTACCTGGCGGGCCGGCTGAAGGGCACCAGGACCAGCTCGATGTATGTCGGCGGCGAGATCCTCGAGCCCGAGGTCCGGGTGACCGGCACCGACTTCTATACCACCGTGAGCGACATGGGCTTTTTCAGCACCATGTACAGGTGGGCTGAGGCGAGAACATTTGACACGTATGACATTGGAAGGAGTATCTCCTTCTATTTCATAAAAGGATTCAGAGCGGCCCATACCGGTATACTCCCCGAGTACCTGACATGGACGCTCGCCGGACTGCTCGTTCTGGTGCTAATTCTACTGAGGTGAGAATATGCTTGAGCTGATGGGCCTATTGCTGATCTTCATGATAATCGCCGCAATAGTTGCCATTGAAACCCGGGATCTCCTTGCCGCAGTAATCTCGGTTACCGCGGTGGGATTCGGATCGGTCATCGCATTCTTCTATATGCGGGCTCCGGATGTTGCAATCGTTCCTATCGTGGTGGAAGTGCTTATACTTGTGATCCTGATCAGGGCAACCCTTCGGGTGGGGCTCAAGACCTTTGTTGGAAACCGGGATTTCTTCGGGATGATGGTCACGATAGCCATGCTGCTGGTGATCTTCCTTGCGGGGATCCGGGTGTTCAACGACCTGCCGGCGTTCGGCGAACCTGTTATGGCCAAGATGATGGACGCACCTTCACGGATCTACCTGGCCAACGGGCTCAATGATACCGGGGCTGCCAACATCGTCACGGCGGTTCTCCTGGACTACCGGGCCTACGATACCCTTGGCGAGGCCACGGTGCTTTTCACCTCCATAATTGGAGCGATCGCCATCATTCGAAAGAAGGCGCGGAAGAAGCCGTCTGAGCCGGAGGTTGAAGAATGGACAGTATGACCAAAGGCATGACTCCGATAGTTCAGGCCGTATCCGGATGGGTCAAGGGATTCATCCTGGTATTCGGCATATACCTGGTCCTCTACGGGCACCTTACGCCCGGTGGGGGCTTCGGTGGCGGTGTGGTCATCGCGATGGCCTTTGTCCTTCTCGTGCTTGCGCACGGCAAGGAGGAGGGGCTCCGGCGCCTCCCGATGGGCGTGGCTGCGGAGCTCGATAGCGTGGGCGCGCTCATGTTTCTCATAATAGCCCTGCTCGGCATGTTTGCCGGCCTGGGCGGGAGTTTCTTCACCAATTTCATTGCGAAGGCGTATCCAGGTGAGCCGTATTCGCTCCTGAGTGCCGGGATCATCCCGCTGGCCAATATCGCGATTGCGCTCAAGGTCGCCAGCTCGCTGTTCGTTATCTTCATGATGCTTGTGCTCATGCGTGTGGTGTACACGGAGCCGGGCAAGGACTCGTAGAAGGAGTAGAAAATGCATTACGCACTCTGTCTCGCGCTCTTCCTGGTTGGGCTATACGGAGTGATGGTAAAGAGGAACCTGATTAAGATCGTTATCAGCCTCGTGATACTGGAGAGCGCAGTCAACATGTTCATTATCATGATCGGATACCGGAAGGACGGTATCGCGCCCATCATGAGCAAGATGATGGACCCCGAGGTCTTCGCTTCGAGATCGGTCGATCCGATTCCGCAGGCGCTAGTGCTGACCGCCATCGTTATCGGGCTCGGCGTGACGGCGATGACCGTGGCCCTCGCGATGAGGCTGTATGAGAAGTACGGCACATACGACATCAAAGAAATCCGGAATCTGAAAGGTTAGGGGCGAAGAGCGATGCAGATCATTCCTCTGTTTGTGGCGATTCCGCTGGGCGCGGCCTTCTTCATCCCTATGGTGGGAAGAAAGAACCCGCGACTCTCTGACACCCTGGCGAACATAACGACCCTGGCCCTGTTCCTGATGGCTCTTTCGGTGATCGGAAAGGCAACCCAGGTTTACTGGATGGGCGGCTGGGTCCCCAGGCTTGGAATCCCGGTCGGGATAAACCTTGTCCTGGACGGGGTCTCGATCTTCATGCTTGTAACCATAACCCTGATTTCCTTCCTGGTGACTATCTACTCGATCCACTACATGGACAAGTTCACTTCGAAGGCCCGGTTTTACAGCCTTTTCTTGCTTATGGTCGCCGGCATGAACGGGGTGGCTTTGACGGGTGATCTCTTCAACCTTTACGTTTTTCTTGAGATAACGTCGATAGCGTCCTATGCGCTGGTTGCCTTCGGGGGACAGCATGAGGAGCTGGAAGCGTCGTTCAAGTATGTGGTCTTGGGATGCGTGGCATCGACTCTGGTGCTCCTCGGCATTGCGATCACCTATGCAATGACCGGGTCGCTCAACATGGCCCAGGTATCCACCATCATCGGCGGGAACTTCAAGCCCATCCATCTCTTCACGATGGCGCTCTTTATCTCCGGTTTCGGACTCAAGGCGGCGCTGGTTCCTTTCCACGCCTGGCTGCCCGATGCGCATCCTTCGGCCCCGGCGCCCATATCCGCGATGCTCTCTGGCGTGGTGATCAAGACCATAGGCATCTACGCGCTGGTCAGGGTGATGCTGAATGTCTTTGGAATGACCCCGCTTACCTCATACATACTGCTCGTCCTGGGTACCATATCCATGGTGGTCGGGGTCCTGCTTTGCATGGGCCAGGACGATATTAAGCGTTTCCTTGCCTATTCGAGCATAAGCCAGATCGGGTATATAGTGCTCGGCTTCGGTCTGGGAACAAGGCTGGGGATAGCCGCCGCCCTCTTCCACCTGATCAACCATGCGGTCTTCAAATCGCTGCTGTTCCTCAACTCAGGCGCCGTCGAGTACGCCACCGGGACAAGGGACTTCAGCAAGCTGGGTGGGCTCAAGGATAAGATGCCGGTAACGACCACGACGGCCGTCATCGGCTCCATGTCGATCGCCGGGGTCCCGCCACTGAGCGGATTCTGGAGCAAGTTGTTCATAATCGTCGCCTGCGTGCAGGCGGAGAGATACGGATTCGCGGCCTGGGCTGCGGGCGTGAGCGTTCTGACGCTTGCAGCGTACCTGCGAATGCTTAAGCGGACCTTCTATGGCCAACCGGGTGAGGCGCAGCCTGCTGCCAGGGAAGTTCCGATGTCAATGAAACTCTCGATGGTGGCCCTCGCGGCGCTCTGCGTTGTCATGGGAATGCTCTGGATGCCGCACGCACAGCGGACATTCCTGATTCCCGCCGCACGCGTGCTGCAGGAGGGATTGACCTACGCATCAAGTGTTCTTGGGATGTAAGGGGGAGATTGCGTGAGAAAGATAACGCTGATGATTTTCTCTTTCGTGATCTGGTTTTTGCTGGTATGGCCATTTGATCCTGTTACCGGCAAGCTGGGCCTGCAGAGTGTGATCGCGGGTGTAGTAGTCGCGATATTGGTGGGGCTTCTCTTCGGGGACAAGATCGCGAGGGAACTGCCGCTCTCGAGGGTCTTCTCGCGGATATTCTGGCTCCTCGTATATGTTCCCATGGTTCTCTGGTACGTCGTGATCGCCAACCTGGACGTGGTATACAGGGTGGTCCATCCCGACATGCCGATCCATCCCGGCATCGTCAAGGTGAAGACCACGCTTAAGAATCCGGCAGGCCGGACCATGCTGGCCAACTCCATCACGCTCACGCCGGGTACCCTCACGGTGGATATCGTCGATGAGTACCTATACGTTCACTGGATCAATGTGCAGGCTGAAGATGTCGAGGGAGCGACGAAAAAGATTGTCTCCAAGTTTGAAGGAATGCTAAGGAGGATATTTGAATGATGTTCATCTACTTCATAGCGGGCCTTCTTGCGGCCTCCTGTTTCATGTGCCTCTACAGGATCGGTCACGGGCCGACCGCACCTGACAGGAGCGTTGCCATCGATATCTTCGGTACCGTGGTGGTCGGCTTCGTTTGCCTGTCCGCGGTCGTGATGCGGAAGGACTTCTATATCAATCTGGCTATTGCATGGGCGCTGGTTAGCTTCATAGGCACACTTGCCCTCTCGAAGCACCTTGAGGGGAGGCGGTTCGATGAGTAGCAATATGATTGTCGGGTACATCTTCATCACTGTCGGGGCGATCTTCGATTTCTTCGGTTGCATGGGGCTGGTCAGGCTCCCCAATATCTATAACAGACTGCAGGCGGCCACCAAGTGTGTGACTCTTGGAACGATCTTCATCCTGGCCGGTACGGCAATTGTTACGGCGGACCCGGCCATATCGATAAAGGCTGGACTCTGCGCGGTATTTGTGCTGATCACATCACCTACCGGAGCTCACGCCCTCGCACGGGGAGCATATCTTTCGGGAGTGAAGCTCTGGGAGAAGAGCGTCGTCGATAAGTTCAAGGAACGGGCGGAGGAGATCAAGTCGCAGCGTGGGGAGGCAAGATGAAGTTAATATGTCTACTTCAGGGAAGGGTCCTCAAGGAAGCGTTCACGGCGCTGTTCACCGGGCCCTACACTTTACCGTTTCCCGCCAAGCCTTCTGAAGCTCATCCACGGTACCGGGGAAAGCCCAAGTATGATGAGGAGGAGTGTGTGGGCTGTGGAGGGTGTGCCGAGGTCTGCCCTGCAAAGGACATCACCGTCACGGACGATAAGGAGAACAAGAAGCGGACCATCACTCTCTACTATGACAAGTGTATCCAGTGCGGCCAGTGTGAGGCTAACTGCATCACCGAGAAGGGTATCAAGCTTAGCAATGAGTATGATCACCTGGTCTATTTCGACAGGAGCCTTGCCAAGACCCAGATCGAAAAGGAGCTGGTGCTCTGCGAAGTATGCGGTGACGTAATCGGCACCGCTGACCATATAAGATGGGTGACCGAAAAGCTGGGCCCGCTTGCATACTCGAATCCTACACTGATACTCTCGGCGCTCAGGGATGCCAAGGTCATGGAGGAGATCCCGCCCCGGGATCAGGAACTGGATCCGGGCAGACACGACGTCATGAGAATGCTGTGCGCCAAGTGCAGGCGCAAGGTGCAGCTGACGGCATAGTGCCCTCTCCGGGAACAACGGTCGACATTCACCCTTTTTCGCTGTGGAGATTTGCTATGGATAAGAGTCTCTTGACCGACATGCTCTCCGGCCGCGTGGTGATAGCCTGTGTAGGCAATGAGATGCGCGGCGACGATGGCATCGGCCCCTTCATCGCCAGGCTCCTTGCCCCCCCCGAGCGCGTGAAGGTTGTTGACTGCGGCGAGACCCCTGAGAATTTCCTCGGGGTGATTGCCGGCTCTTCACCTGAGAAGGTCGTGATCATTGATGCCGCCCACTTCAACGGCGAGCCTGGTGAGATCAGGATGATCGACAAGGACTCGATAGAGGGCGGCGGCTTCTCGACGCATGACGCGATCCTCACGATCTTCGCCAGTTTCATCGAGGAGGAGAGTGGCGCGAAGACCTACTTTCTGGCGATTCAGCCGAAGCAGTCCGAGGTAGGAGAGAACCTGAGCCCGGAGATTGAAAAAGCGGGCCGCCGGATCGCGGATACCATAAACGAACTCACGAGGGATCCAGCATGATTCGGGACCTCCTTAAGCGGGCCGCAGTCTCGGTGACGCGGGAAGCCGCCTCCGGTGTTAGGGTCGCTGGGGCAGCATTACTGTTTGCAATCGCGCTGTCCCTTGCCTTCTGCGGCATCTGCGCATCCGCAGGGACTCTCGCCCCGGCGCGCAGTGTCATTCTCTTTATCGGGGACGGCATGGGTGTCCAGATCACGAGCATAGCGGGCCTCTATGCCGAGAAGGAATTGGACGCCGAGCTCAATATGATAAGGCTTGCGAATCAGGGCACGACAGGCCTGATGACTACTCATTCGGCGGATAAGCTGGTGACCGACTCGGCCGCGTCCGGCACGGCGATCGCCACCGGCGTCATGACCAATAACGGTGTGGTGGGGATGGCGCCCGATGGCAGGGTCTTACGGAATCTCTTCGAGGACGCGATCCGGGAAGGGAAAGCGGTCGGCGTGGTGACCACAACATCGGTGACCGATGCCACCCCGGCGTCCTTCATGGCTCATATTCTCTATCGAGGCGAGCATGAGGACATAGCCGGGCAGATCGTGGAGAGTGGCGTGAACGTGGTGCTGGGTGGCGGCCGCATGTTCTTTCAGCCCCCGCCCCAGGGAGAGCGGCGGGACGGCAATGACTTGGTCGAGATTGCGAGAGAGCGGGGCTACCAGGTTGTTTTCACGGCCGCCAGGCTTAAGGCTGCCGGTGGCGGGTCTCTTCTCGGACTCTTTGCGGGCGAGGTCATGCCCTTCGAGCTGGAGCGTGATGAGGTGGTGATACCATCCCTGGCGGAGATGACAATGAAGGCCCTGGATATCCTGGATGATGACCCGGACGGATTCATGCTCGTCGTCGAAGGCGGCCGCATAGATCATGCAGCCCACGGGAACTCCATCGAGGATGCGCTTGCCGACCTGTTCGCGTTCGATGAGGCGATCGGCCTTGCGATGGCTTACCAGCAGCGGGATTCGACTCTCACGATCGTGGTGACGGCCGACCATGACTGCGGCGGGCCGGCCATCACCGGAACGAGTCATGCTTACCCGCACCATGGCGCCCTGGATGAGATCGAGGAAGGTGAGTCGGAGTTTCTGCGCTGGGTATCCGGCCATCACACGGCCACGATGGTTCCCGTCTTCGCGGCCGGACCGGGCGCCGACCGTTTCAAGGGAGTCCAGCACAATACGGAGCTGCACACCAGGCTTGCATGGCTGCTTGGTTTCTGATATTTCTTGTCCAGGGGGATGAATATGGCACAGAAGGCGGATATCAACAAGGCGATTGGCTTCATCAAGAAAACAGGCGCCCGGGACGTCTATCTTAAGTTCGTTGACCTGCTGGGCCGGTGGCACCAGGTCGGACTTCCCGCCTCTAATTTCGGGCCGGAGTTCTTCAGCAAAGGCGTGAACTTTGACGGTTCCAGCATTCCCGGCTTTACCCGGCTCGAAAGCGGCGACCTGGGTCTGATACCGGATCCCAAGGCCTTCTTCACCGAGGAAGTCGGCACCACGTCGGCCGTCAGCTTCATCTGCGACTGCATAGAAGCCGACACCGGGAAGCCGTTCGCCCGTGATCCGAGAAGGGTGGCAGAGCGGGCCGAGCGCTATCTGGCGAAGTCAGGCATAGCCGACCAGGCGATCTTCATGCCCGAGCTCGAATTCAATGTCTTCGATGAGATCCGATTACACGGTCTGCCCGCCGTCACAGGTTACTCGGTCAAGTCCCTGGAGGGTGGGATCGATCCCGAGACCAACAGCAAGAGTTTCCCCTTCATAGCTCCAAAGGGCGGATACCATGCCATTCCACCGTGCGACCGGCTGGTGGAATTGCGCTCGGAGATGGTGCATGAAATGGAGATGGCCGGGATCGCGGTCAAGTATGCCCATCATGAGGGGGGTTCGGCGGGGCAGTGTGAGATCGAGGTGCGGCCGGCCCCGCTTAAGAAAACGGGCGATCATATAATGATGGGGAAGTACCTCATCAAGACGGTGGCGGCTCGCCACGGCCTGTGCGCGACCTTCCTGCCCAAGCCCATCTTCGGGCAACCCGGAAACGGCATGCATTTCCATCAGCACCTCATTAAGAAGAGAAAGAACATCTTCTACAAGAAGGGCGGATACGGCAACCTGAGCAAGTTGGCGCTGCACTATATCGGCGGCGTCTTGAAGCACGGCAGGGCGCTTCTCGCCCTGGCCTGTGCCAGCACAAACTCCTATAAGCGCCTGGTTCCGGGGTTTGAGGCGCCCACCTGCTTCGTCTTCGCGATCGGGAACAGGAGCGCCGCAGTCAGGATACCCAAGGACATAAGCTCCGCCGACCGGGCCAGGATCGAGTTCAGGCCATCCGATGCCTCGGCCAACTGCTACCTGTCGACCACCGCCATGCTGATGGCGGGCTTAGATGGGATAGAGCGCAAGATAGACCCCGAGGACGAGGGCTTTGGCCCCCATGATATGGACATCTTCGGGCTGGCAGATCTGGGTTCCAAGGAGATCGAGCCAGTACCCTTCTCACTCGAGGAAGCGCTTGAGGCCCTCCGGAACGACAACGATTTCCTGCTCAAAGGTGGGGTTTTCACCGAGGACCTGATCGAGACCTGGATCGATCTGAAATACGAGCGCGAGATCCGGCCGGTCATGCGGCATCCGCATCCTTACGAGATCGAGCTCTACCTCGACTGCTGATCACGGCCGAGAACCACCGGCCTGACTCCGGGGCAGGCCAGGAAATTATCCCGTCCCTCCCTTATCCAGTCGGCGGTGACATCATCTGTGTTTACCCTGATGCCAACCAGCTGGTCCGCGCCGTAGGCGAAGAGCAAAGGTGAAAGCGGTGTGGACGGACCGTAGACCACGGTGTAGCAATGGCGGGTGCGGGCAAGCCAGGGCTCAAGCGTACCATCCGCCAGCGTGGACCCCCGGATTATGGCAATGTCCGCCTCAGCGATGCCTGCTCCCGCAAGGACCCCGTCCGGATTCTGCTCATCCCGACTGATCTCTCTCTCAGGGTCGCCCGAACCGGCATCGATAGTGATGACCCTGGCTGCGATGCGCTTTAAGTCCTCAATGAAGGCGAACTCGCCGATTACCGCGACCGTCTTGCCTCCCGCCCTGGGGATTGAGAAAGACTGCGGCTTTCCCCTTGGCTGGTTGCCGGCCAGAGCCGCGTTGAGGGCCGCGATTCCCAGCGACGCCTCGAGCCGGTCGGGGGATGAAGCCAGGTCCAGGAGGTCGCCAAGCGGCCTGTGACGGTATGCTTCCCGGAGGTCCGGAGTCCCACGGCCTGCACTGTCCCCCGGCACCGCAGGAGGCCTTGCGGCCACACCCGAGCCCCCGGCAGTCACCATGATCCAGTCAGGCCCGGCAACGATTTCACGCACCGGGGTATCGGCAGCGCCAGCAGCGGCGATGAGATCCTCAATAAGTGCCATGTAACCTCAGAAGGGAAAGGCCAGGCCTATCGTCACGGTGAAGAGGTTCCAGCCGTGGGTAGGCGGCTCGTACTGGTCCGTTCGAGATGCGACCGACATGACATGTGACAGCGATGCGCTCAGTGCCAGGGAAGTCCTGCCGAACATCTCGATTCGTCTGTAGTAACGGATGAAACCGGTGAGCCCCAGCCTGTAATCCCTGGCGCTCCACTTCAGGCTGCTATTCTCAAGGACTGAATTCAGGAAGTGGACCTGGGGACCTGCCCCCAAAATGAGGTGATTGACCTTGCCCGGCTTGTTGACATGATATGTCCCGAGGATCGTCAGCATGAAGTCGTTTACCGTCTCGTCAAGTTCCACTTTGATGGGCTTGCCCTGCGGGTCTCTTCCCCAGAGCACCTTGGGCGCGGTGTTGGAGAGCCTCGTGGCGGTAAGTCCGAATCCGAACTTGCCCTCGCCCTCGGTAACGCCGACTCCGTAGGTGAAGCCCTGTCCGAAGCTCTCGCTGTCGGTTGCGAAATAGCCGAGGTCCACCGATATCATGCGGTCAGCCGAAGCGACTCCCGGCAAGAGGAGACCATGCAGCAGAAAGCCTGATAGCAGGAGCAGGGCCGGGGGGAGCAGGGTTGTTCTCAGGATCACGAGCTCACAGAATCGCCGGTGCATCGGTCGATGGAAACTCTCAGCTGGCTTCCTCACAGGCCCTCACAAGGGGTATGGGAGCGGGATGATCAATCCTCCCACAGAACATATTTCTCGTATTCTTTTTCCAGACGCGCCTTGTGCTTGAGCTCCTCTCCCTTGAGCAGGGTAAACACCTTTCGGGAGGCGTCATCAGCGGCGCGCTGTTCGATCTCGGCGTAAAAGGCGTAGGACTTTTCCTCTCGCTTCATCGCGATGATGAGGAGCTCCTGGTAACTGGAGTCCTTGGAAAAAGTCATGTCCACAAGGTAGTCGCTGAGCTTCAGGTCTTCCTCCGTGGACTGCCTGGCGAACTGGAGTTTCTTGGGGGTGAGATTCAGTAGGATTCTTTCGTGCTTTCTCTCTTCATCGGCCATCGAGAGAACCGCGTCCTTTACCACCGGGTCCTCAGCCTTCCCGGCCAAGTCTTCATAAAAGGAAATGGCCTCCCGCTCTTTGTCGATAGCGAAGTTGATGATCTCTTCGATAGTTGATGCCGCCATAGTGGGCCTCCTCTTGACTTAAGTATACTACTATCTGACCTTCCCCCCGGTCAACAAATTCAACACGGCGGGGTCAGGTACCGATTTGTGAATTCACAAATCGG
>JAUVJV010000207.1 GCA_030592245.1 Candidatus Eiseniibacteriota bacterium | reverse complement strand
GTGCCTGCACAATGAAATGAATACGTAACCTGAGCGCTGGCAATGCCAGCAAGCAGCAGAACCGCTGCAGTCGCTATCAAGACTTTCCTCATTTGCCAAACCTCCGTTTCTTGGTTACCAGTCTCCAATCGAGACAATGCACACTACGAGCGTCCTCGCACCCCCCCTTTCGTGAAAGGTTCTCTTTTAAGACTCTTAATTCGATTACCTGTACAGCGCCTTTATCGAGCCCCAGCTACTCTGCTCAACTGACACAGGGCAGAGGGGGTAGACGTTCAGCACGGCCGGAACCCCTACCGAGTAAAGCGTGTCCACGTCGGCCGAAGTGCATGCCGGATACGACGCGATACACTTCGGATAGAACGAGAAGTAGTTACTCGACATCGAACCCGAACCCATCGTGCCGGTCAGCTCGCCGTCATCATAATAATGACACTGCTTTGAGAGGTTGCCGTTGAACAGGTGCTGCTTCATCTTGAGCTCCCAGTCGTCAAGGACTCCGTTCCAGTTCCAGTCCTTGATGGTGATGTAAGCCCTGATGTAGCACACGATCGAGCCGTTATAGCCCACCGGAGCGCCTGACGCAGAGATATAGACCCATCCGGGCATCATCCCCACCCACTTGGAGGGAATGGGGTCTACCCCGACTTCATAGTTGTCCTGGAAATACCAGACCCAAAGGGAGTCGAATCTCTCATCAGGATCGGTAGGCCAAAGGCTATCGTCCCACCATATCTCAACAACCCCCACGCCGCCGCTTGTGATGGTCCCGGTATAGAACGCCGGGTTCCCAAGAATGCCATGGTCGTAATCGAACACTTGGTAGTCGAAATTCCACCCGAGAACTGTGGCGGGGATAGCCAGCAGTCCCAGGCAAAAGAGAACACATAATCCTTTTCTCATAAGCGCCTCTCCTTTTGGTTAACAAACGAACTCGAGCTCTGAGCCTATAGCAAATGCTAAGGTCTCGGCATCACCACCTTTCACCAAACCACGCCAATCTTAGCACGGTAACACACAGATGTCAATCACATTCGACCTGATCGATTTACGAGGACAGTTTATCACAGAACGTGTGGAATGTCAAACAAAAAAAGGTCTTTCTTTGGGACCCGAGTATAAAGTGTTTCATAGTTGATTTCGCCGGGTTGACGCACGGGTTCCGCGGCAGTAAGGTATGGGTGATAGCATCATTCCGGGAGGACCGATGTGCATCCTGAGCCGGTGCATCCCTCAGGGCAATGAGGGGTGGATCAGGACAGGGGGCGACTGAGGTTCGAGGGCCGAACGAGGAGCTCTGTCCATTGAGAGTTTTTTGCAGATTCTGGTGTCCTATAGGCGTGTTTACCTCACTTCTTGCTCTTTTTGCGCCTATTTGCCTTGCTTCGGCCTTCTCATCTATGAACATCGACTTCCTGGGGCGTGGGGGAGGTACCTGCGGGCTGGTCGCGCGGACCGGAGACATCGATAATGTGCTCTGGAACGCCTCCGGGCTGGCCAGGTCCCCGGGCCGCCTGGGTTTTGCCGCTTACATGGACTACCTGGTGCAGACCAAGGGGGGTATAGCCGGATATACGGGGCTTTCAGAACGCGGTATGGGCTACGGGTTCTATCTCGCATACCTTTCGACCGGTACGGTGAGACGGACTGGATGGGACGATCCGACCGGGAGTGGCGATGAGTTCTCCCATGGCGAGATTGTCCTGGGCCTCTCCGGTGGCGCCGGGCTGACTTCCTATCTGTCCGGTGGGGTGGGGGTCAAACTGGCGCGGCAGAACACCGACGATGTCACCGCGGGAGGGATGTTCGCCGACTTGAGCGGGACCGCGCGCCTCTTTCCGGTCGGAAATGGCCACGGTGGAAACGGTTACGAGGCCTACTCGGCCCTGATCGTCCGGAACCTCCGGCTCTTCCGGTGGGGCGATGAAGGGGGAGAGCCTCCCACCAACCTGGAGCTCGGCTTCGAGATGGAATCCCCCGGCAATACGTTTCAGGCCGGCTTTTCCTTCTATTTCGCCGACGAGGGGCACCGCCAGATCCGGGCGGGGCTTGCCGCGAGGCCGGCAAAGGACTTTGAACTGAGGATCGGGTACAGGCGGCGGACAGGTACCCTGTCTGACAGCGCCAATGAGCTGCCCTGGGAGCGGGGGCTCTCTGCCGGGTTCGGCGTCGGTTTCGGCAGGATCTGGGTGGACTACTCTTATGAGGATGCCAGCCCGCTGGACAATATCCACAGATTCGGGATCAGGTCACTCGTGAGCCCGCAGGAATGAAATTGACATAACGACTTTTCTATGATATCGTTGATGGTTGCATGAAAACAGGCAAGTCTGGCAAGGGGGGTTCCCTACCCTTTTTGTGTGCGCCGGTGGGGGATGTGACCTAACAATGAGGAGGGAGATGATGAGGTATCTCAAGCAGGTCGTTGTATTGAGTCTCTGTCTCCTGGTGATTCCGGCGTGGGTCTTCGGATTGACCTACACCACTCCCAACACGACCGACGGCGTTGTCGAAAGCGACGCGCCGGTGTTGGGTGGAACCACCTGGGAAAGCGATGAGCTCATTGACAATGATACTGACACGGACTTTTATTTCACCTGGGACGACACTACGTTCTTTTTCGCCATCGCGGGGAGCCTTGCAAACCATGATGATGGCGCCTACGACTTCTTCATAGCCTTCGATACCGACCAGATAGCCGGGTCGGGTGCCACCATGGACGGTTACGGTCATGTTACCTTCACGGGCGACTACCTTCCAGAGGTGATCTACTATATGGGAGGACAAGCTGGTTGGCACGAAAGCACCGTGTGGGATACCGCCGGCGGTGGGTCCTGGATCTGGCGCGGCTGGACCGATGCGTGTACCTATGGTGGATGGCCCGACAACAAGGTAACCGAGATCTGCATTCCTGATAGCCTGATCCAGTATGCGGAGAGCCTGGCGGTGGTGGCCTGGATCAGCAGCGAGGACAATAGTCAGATTGTCGGTACCTTCCCGCATGCGAATCCCATAGGTTCGGCAACGCAGGAAATGGCCCACTTCTTTGTTGCCAAGAACCTGGGCCCGGGCGTGTCACCAGTTATGCTTCCGGTTCTGCCTCCCATCGGAGACGCGGTGGTCGATAATGAGCAGAGCTTCGAATTCACCTGTACGACATTGGCGGACATAACTCCGGGCAACTGCGGCAATACCACTTCAATGACTTTCTACTATACCACCGACGGGTCCACTCCTGATGAGACCGATGCTTTCGTCGGGGGCACCTATGATGATTGCAGGCCGGGTGCGGACACCTCGGATACCTTCTATGCCGTCATACCTGCTGCCGACGACGTACTGGTGACCTGGATCGCGAAAGGCACCGCCAAGAACGGTTTCACCGACTGGAGCGATACCACCTTCACCTTCACCCAGGGCGGCATTGCCTGGGTAGGCAATGAGGGCTCGAGCCCTACCACGTGCACAGCCTGGGCCGAGATCTACGTGGGTGACGGCGGCGTGACAAGTTATGTCAAGTTCCCCTACACCAAGGACGGGAGCGACCCCAGGGTGAGCGCCACGGTTGATACTCTGGACGGGACCTTCGATACCCAGTTCGGGAACAATGACAAGTTCTTCGCGGTGTTCAATGAGCCTCTGGACGGGGACACCGTGAAGTGGTACGCCTTCGGTGAGGATGTGAACAGCAATTACGATGAGACCGATACCATCTATTTCTTCGTCCAGGGAGACACCGCTGATATCTTGAACTTAAACTGCGATCCTGACTCCGACTATGTCCTGGTCACCGGAGAGGTCGAACCTCCGGGCTACGGTGCCGGAATGGACTTCTACTGGACTCTCGATGGCACGGATCCCAAGATCAGTGGCACGACCTACATGACGAAGGGCTTCCATATCGAGGACACTGATTCCACAGGCAAGTTCGGCGCCTGGCTGGCCGCTGACCTGGGCAACACCATTAACTGGTATGTCCACGCTTACGGCAGTGACAACGCCTACAGCGACAGCCCCAACCAGCAGTGTGTTGCTGAGGTGGAGAGCAGGCCCACGATCTGTAACCTCACGTGTGTGCCGGATAGCGCGATCATAAGGGCATCGCTCTCGCCGAGGGGCTTCGGCTCCGAGGTCGGCTTCAAGGCGACGGTCGATGGCAGTGATCCTAAGACCAGCGGGACCGCGGCGGAGTTCCCCGTGGACAACTACCTGCGCGAAGAGGAAACGCCGGGCGGAGACTGTGGAGTTCCCGTGGCGGTATTCCAAGTTGCCCTGCCGGGTTCGATCCAGGCCGGCGATACGATCAAGTGGTATGCCTATGCCTACTACCGTGAGGGCAATGAGTACAATGGTCTCTTCGGAGAAAGCGACACGCAGTCGTGCGTCGCCGAGACCACGCTGACCGGGATTGACCCCGGGGACGTGAGGCCTCTGGTCACGAGGTTCAACAATGTGCCCAACCCGTTCAGCGGATCCACCGACATCAAGTTCGAGCTGTCGGCGAAGGCCAGGGTCAGCATTCTGGTCTATGACGTCAATGGAAGGATGGTCGACAGCGTGATCGAGTCCGTGCTGCCGGTGGGACAGCACTCTGTTGCCTGGAACGGTAGATCGGAGACAGGCGAAGCCCTGCCTTCCGGTATTTACTTCTTCAGGTTCAGGGCCGGTAGTTTCGAAGTCAACAAGAAGGCGATTTTGATAAGGTAGGGGATTTCTCTTAAGACACCCCCCGCTTCCCTCTCGCGTGGGAAGCGGGGGTTTTTCTATGTGCCGGGCCGGCGCAGGATATTCATCTGCTTTGTTGCGCGAAGTTCCTCGTCGCTGCGGCGTACCCTACGTACGCCTCACTCCGGGAACTTCACTCGCCTCGCATCCAAGCATCCGCTACCGGCTGCGTTTAGCGGGAGCGGACCACGGCAAGTACCTCCCGGATCAGGCCCGCCACCTGATATCCGAACGGCCTCCCGGCGAAATGTATCGAGACAAGGTAGGCGAGTCCAAATGCGGCAATCGAGAGCACGAGCCGGAGTGGGGTTCCGTATCCATCCGGAAGGCCTGCCCTCAAGGCCATCACGGCAAGG